>JBILQY010000161.1:0-5929 GCA_044372955.1 Crocinitomicaceae bacterium
ATACGTTATGATTGACGCTGAAGGAAACGATTTAACAGAAGGAATTGGATATACACCTGATATTCCGACTTATAAAAAATTTCTTGAAAAGGGAATAAAAGCGTTTAAGAAATAAATTGAATTTCATTAACAAATCGTTGATAAATACAAAGAGATAACCAAAATTCAAGGAGGAAAATGAACTAAATTTGAATCCTTGAATTTTAATGAATTATGAAACTCTGTATTGCCGAAAAACCTAGTGTAGCAAAAGATTTAGCCGAAATATTAGGAGCTAGAACAAAGCGAGATGGTTATTTTGAAGGTAACGGTTACTGCGTTTCTTGGACTTTTGGTCACTTGTGCTCCTTAAAAGACCCCGAAGATTACAATCCCAATTGGAAATATTGGAAACTAGAGGATTTGCCGATTATTCCACAACAATTCGGAATTAAAATTAAAGATGATCAAGGAGTAAAAAAGCAATTTGAAGTAATCAAGAAATTAGTTGCAGAAGCAGAAGAGGTTATAAATTGTGGGGATGCCGGACAAGAGGGAGAATTAATCCAACGTTGGGTACTAATAAAGGCAAAATGTAAGGTTCCAATAAAGCGTTTGTGGATTTCATCTTTAACCGAAGAAGCAATTCGTGAAGGGTTTAATAAACTAAAAGATTCAAAAGAGTTTGATAATTTATTTGCAGCAGGAAATTCAAGGGCTGTTGGCGATTGGGTACTAGGAATTAATGGAACACGTTTGTATACAAGAAAGTTTGGTCAGAACAAAATGACTTTATCGGTAGGTAGAGTGCAAACTCCAACTTTAGCGATGATTGTACAGCGCCAAAAAGAAATCAATGCTTTCAAAAGCGATGAGTATTGGGAATTAAAAACGATTTATAGAGAAACGGAATTTTTGTGTCAAATCGAACGTTTGAAATCACAAGATAAAGCGGAGAAAGGATTAGAATACTTGAAAGATAAACCTTTTGAAATTACTTCATTTGAACAAAAAGAAGGTAAAGAAGGCAATCCAAGGTTGTATGACTTAACATCTTTACAAGTTGATGGAAACAAACGTTATTCGTTTAGTGCTGAAGATACTTTAAAACACATTCAAAGCTTGTACGAGAAAAAGTTGGTAACTTATCCGCGTGTTGATACAACTTATCTTTCAGAGGATTTACATCCGAAAGTACCTGGTATTTTAGGTAACTTAAGAGATTATTCACGTTTTACGGCTTCGGTTCTTCAAAATCCAATACCAAAATCCAAAACTATTTTTGACGACAAAAAGATTACAGATCACCACGCGATTATTCCAACAGGTGTTCATCCATCAGGAATTACACCAGATGAAAATCGTATTTATGATTTGATTACACGAAGATTTATCTCGGTTTTTTATCCTGAATGTAAAGTTTCGAATACAACTGTTTTAGGTAAAGTGGATAAATTAGTTTTTAAAGCTACAGGAAAACAAATAATTGAACAAGGTTGGCGCGTCGTTTATGAAGATTTAAAATCAGGAGCAAGTTCTGAATCAAAGGACTCAAAAACAAAGGAAGCTGAAGAAAAAATACTTCCCATTTTTACTGAGGGAGAGTCTGGGCCTCATGCACCAATGATTCATAAAGGAAAAACGAGTCCTCCTAAGCCTTATACCGAAGCTACCTTATTACGAGCAATGGAAACAGCTGGGAAAATGGTAGAAAACGAAGAAATGCGCGATATAATGAAAGAGAATGGTATTGGACGACCATCAACTCGTGCAAACATAATTGAGACCCTTTTCAAAAGAAAGTATATTGAGCGTAAGAAAAAGAACATCATAGCAACAGAAACAGGAATTCAATTGATTGATGTTATTTCCAATGAACTTCTGAAAAGTCCAGAATTAACAGGACAATGGGAATCGAAATTACGACAAATAGAAAAGGGCACCTACGATGCCCAAACTTTCAAAGATGAATTATATAAAATGGTTCGTGGAATTACTGATGAAGTTATTTTTAAGAACTGATTTATTATTTATTCAGCAGAAAAAAAGAATCTATCTCCAGCGTTTATTGCTGACGCTCTATCAACAATTTCCATTTTTTTTGAAGTCAATACTTTAACGTCATACATAATACTTGGGTTAGTTGGATTTAGCGGGGTAACCAAATTTATGATAATTCTTTGTTTGTCTAATTTCCCCTCCAATGCTGGTAGCCAATTCCATGTTCCAGTATAAGTTACATTTTCAACTGTTCTTGTAACAATAGAATCATTTCCTTCTATTTTGAAATTAAAGGTCTGATTTGGTGTTGACTCATTTCCATTTTCATCAATTATTTTATCTAACTTCCACGTTTTGTCCATTAATCTTTTCTCAGGAGATTTGAAAGTAATGAATGGTTTTTCATATTTTCCACAAGAAGCAAGAATAAAAACTGCTGATAAAATAAGTAGTGTGTTTTTCATAATGTAGGATTTTTTCGGTTCAAAAATAATGATTTATTTCTTTACATTTTGTTAGGTGCTTCAATTCCAAGTAATTTTAAGCTATTTTTTATAATTTTTGACACTTCGAAGCTTATTTTTAAACGATTCATTTTAAGAGAATGGTCTGGTTCTATGTTGATTTTCACACTTTGATAAAAGGAATTATAGGTTTTCACCAAATCATATAAATAATTGGCAATTAAAGCTGGTGAGAAGGTTGTTGCAGCTTCATTCACTATACTTGGAAATAAATTTAATTGCTTAATTATTTCAATTTCTTCCTGAGTTAAATTAACGTTTTGAAAGGAAAAATCCAATTCTCCAGCTTTCGAAATCAACGAACAAATTCGTGCATACGTATATTGAATAAAAGGTCCAGTGTTTCCATTTAAATCAATAGATTCCTCTGGATTAAACAACATTCTTTTCTTTGGATCAACTTTAAGTAGGTAATATTTCAAACCACCCATTCCAATTTGATAATATAATTGCGTTCGCTCAGTCTCACTCATTCCTTCCAAGTGACCTCTTTCTTTCGTCATTTCAGTCGCTTTATCTATCACATCCTCCATTAAATCATCAGCATCTACGACAGTTCCTTCACGTGATTTCATTTTTCCCGTAGGTAAATCCACCATTCCATAAGACAAGTGGAAACAGTTTTCAGCCCAGCTATATCCTAATTTCTTTAAAATCAAGAACAAAACTTTAAAGTGATAATCTTGCTCGTTTCCAACGGTATAAACCATTCCATTTAAACGAGGAAAGTCATTAAAACGATCTATTGCTGTACCAATATCTTGTGTCATGTAAACAGCAGTTCCATCTGAACGAAGCACTAATTTTTCATCTAATCCTTCATCCGTCAAGTCAATCCAAACGGATCCGTCTTCTTTTCGGTAAAAAATTCCTTGATCTAATGCATTAATAATTTGGTCTTTACCCAATAAATAAGTTTCGGATTCGTAGTACAACTTATCAAAGTCAACGCCCATCATTTTGTAAGTGGATTCAAAACCTTGGTAAACCCAACCGTTCATTGTAGTCCATGACAAATAAACCTGAGGATCGCGAGCTTCCCATTTCACTAACATTTCTTTAGCGTCACGCAATAAAGCGGTTTGGTTTTTAGCTAAGTCCTTGATTTTATCATCAATCGCTTGAACCGCTTTTTCGTCTTTTCCTTCTTTCGCTTTTTCAAAGTTCAAGTAAGCGTTTTTTGTCTCTTCACTGAAAGAATCAAAATCACCAGTTGACCATTGCTCAATTATTGCTTTCGCTTGTTGATTGAAATGTTTGTCAAATTCAACGTAATATTTTCCAACAAGTTTGTCGCCTTTTAAACCAGTATTTTGAGGAGTTTCTCTTTCGCCTTTCTCGTTCAATGGGGAAAATAATTCCCAAGCTAGCATGCTTTTACAAATGTGAATTCCACGGTCGTTGATGACTTGTGTTTTTATCACCTCGTGACCATTTGCTTTTAAAATTTCAGAAACAGAATAGCCTAGAAAAATGTTACGTAAATGCCCTAAATGAAGTGGTTTATTTGTATTTGGTGAAGAATATTCCACCATCATTGTTGGTTTAGAATTTACTGGTGCAAAACCAAAGTTTTCTGATGATTTAATTTCCTCCAAACAATCAAGCCAAAATTTATTAGAGAAAACAAGATTTAAAAAACCATTGACAACTATAAATTTTTCAATCTCAGGAAATTTAGCTCCAATAAAAGTTCCAATTTTAGTTCCTGCTTCAATTGGAGAGCATTTCAATAATTTCACGAACGGAAAAACAACCAAAGTTAAATCACCTTCAACGTCTTTTCGCGTTTGTTGAAATTGAACTTGACTATCTGTTAAAGTTGTACCGAATAACTCGACTGCATTGTCAATTAATAATTTTTTAATTTTTTCTTCCATCACTTTTGTTCGATTACCCCCATTATATCTTCAATAATTTCAAATGCTACTTCAGCCATTTTATTTTGTTTTTCATCTAAACATGGATTTACTTCCACTAATTCAAATGCAATAGTTTGTGGAAAAGAAAGACATCCTTTTAGTATTTCTGTTGCTTCTGCTGGAGCAAGACCATTTGGCACTGGTGTTCCTGTTCCGTGAGAAGTTAAATCTGGATCCATAGAATCCACATCAAATGATACATATATAAGGTCGCAATTTGAAAGCTTGTCTTTTATTTGATCTACTACAGTTGAAATTCCGATAGAACGAACTTCATCAACAGTAAAGTTTTTTATTCCAAGTTTATTAATTAAATAGTTTTCTTCTTTTTCTGTATCACGAACGGCAATGAACACTAAATCTTCTGCTTGAATGGAATTTGATTTTAATTGATTCCACATGCTTGAAGTTTCTGAATCAACTTCATTTCTTTTACATTCTAAGTTGTCAATACCCAAAGCTGTTGCCAAAGGCATTCCGTGTAAGTTTCCTGATGGTGTGGTATAAGGCGTGTGCAAATCTGCATGGGCATCTACCCAAATCACACCCAATCGCTTGTCTGGGTGAGCAGCTTTTATTCCTGCAATTGTCGCACCTGCTGAACAATGATCTGCTGCAATAACGAAAGGAAATTTATTTTTACCCAAAAGAGTAGCGATTTCTGTTTGAATATTTTGATAAACGTCAACCATTCCGTCAATTCGCTTTGCAAAAGGAAAAGGAGTTGGAAAATCTAAAAGCTCGTTAAAAATAGGTACGATATAAGGTTTGTTGCGATAAAAAAAGTTACTTTGCTTTTTTCTTGCAGCTGTTATAATGGCTTGAGGACCTAAAGAGGCACCTTTCGTTCCAGCTCCAATTTCAGAGATGTTAAGAATGAATTGAATTTTATTGGGCATACAATCAATTTTGTAAGAATTTAGACAAAGATAAAATTAATTGTGAAAATAGATTTTGGCTTAAGCTATTGCAAGCTAGAAATAAATCATTACTTTTGCACCCTTATTTAATAATTTAATTTATAAACACTATGAATTCTTACGAAACTGTTTTCATTTTAACTCCCGTTTTGTCTGATGATCAGGCAAAGGAAGCAGTACAGAAGTTCGAAAGTGAGATTGCTGCATTTGGTGCAAAAATCAAACACTCTGAGAACTGGGGATTACGCAAGTTGGCGTATCCAATCCAGAAAAAGTCTACCGGATTCTATTTTTTAATAGAATTTGAAGGTGAAGGCGATGTGATTGCAAAATATGAATTGATGATGAAACGCGACGAAAGAGTATTGCGTTTTCTTACAATGAAAATGGATGTTGATCACGTAGCTTATGCTGAGAAAAGACGTTTAAAAGCTGGTAAATCCGCAACTGTAGCTTAATATTAACCCAAAAAAACATTAAAGATGTCAAACGATATTCGTTACCTAACCCCTATTAATATTGATATTAAGAAGGATAAATATTGCCGTTTCAAAAAGAGCGGAATTAAGTTCATCGATTATAA
>JBILQY010000381.1:0-3121 GCA_044372955.1 Crocinitomicaceae bacterium
ATCAACGAACAAGGAAAAATTCTTCCTCGTCGTATCACAGGTACTTCAGCAAAATACCAAAAAAGAGTCAACAAAGCAATCAAACGTGCTCGTCACTTAGCGATTTTGCCTTACGTTGGTGATATGTTGAAATAAGCCTATTGTTGAACTTAAAAGACTAAAAATATCATGGAAATTATCCTAAAGAAAAATGTAGATAAGCTTGGTTATGCAAACGAGCTTGTTAATGTGAAGCCTGGTTATGGTCGTAACTTCTTGATTCCTCAAGGTTATGCTGTATTGGCAACACCAAGTGCTAAAAAAGCACACGCAGAAATTATGCGTCAAAAATCTCATAAAGAAGCTAAAAACCTTGCTGAAGCGCAAGAACTAGCAGCTAAAATCGAAGCTCTTACTATCACAATTGCTACAAAAGCAGGTGAAAATGGTAAAATCTTTGGTTCTGTTAGCACGGTTCAATTAGCAGAAGCTATTCGTAAAGCTGGTTTTGAAATCGACCGTAAATCTTTAAAAATTAAAGACGAGCCAATTAAAGAAATTGGAACTTTCGAAGCAGAAGCTAACCTTTACAAAGGTGTTAAACAAGCATTTAAATTTGAAGTTGTTAGCGAATAATAACTTACGATTATTAAAAAGAAAGTCTGGAAGTAATTCTGGACTTTTTTTTTGTCCTAAGGTGGAAAGTGTTTTTAACCAATGAATTCGTATTTTTACACAGCTAACTTCAAACGAAGAATTATGAAATCACTTTTCTTTTTTTTATTCGCCATTTTTTCCTTTCAACTAGCAGGGCAAAATACACTTGTTTCGCAAGGTACAGTCTTTGAAGGAGAACCTTATTTAGCTGTTGACCCTCAAAATCAACAGCATTTAGTGGCGGCTTGGATGGGATTTCAAATTGGAAATAAGGTTGTTATAAAATCATCCGTTTCAACTAATGGCGGAATTACTTGGACAACTCCAACTTGGCAACCCCACGTTGTTTCAACTTACTCCTCTGCTGATGTTTCAGTGAAATTTGATCGAAATGGAAATGTATTCATGTCTTACATAGATTATGATAATGAAAATCACTCGGAAGGAAAAGTCGTGGTTAGAAAATCAACCGATGGTGGCATAACTTGGGGAAATGCAGTTGAAGTATTATCGCTTTTAGATTGTCCAAATAAATTATGTATCGATCGTCCGTGGATGGCAATTGATTGTTCGGGAGGTGCTTTAGATGGAACTATTTATATTACCAATATGAATGCGAATCAGCCAACACTTGTAACTCCACCTTATAATCCGTACGTAACAGTGAGTACTGATAATGGTGATTCGTTTGCTCCGCCTCGTTTTTTAGATACTTTAGGTTTTTTATCAGGTCCCTCAGTCGCACAACCTATGCCTTCACCAACAGTAACAAGGAATGGAAAATTTTATGCAATTTATCCGAGTTATGTTCCTTCTCAAAGTCCGTTCGCTCGTTTGATTTTGGCAAGTTCAACTACGGCATGTGAGGATGTGAATCATCAGGTTGCTTATCAAAGTGCAAGTCCTTTGTTGGCTAATAACACAACAAATTCTTTATTGAAAACGGGGTATTTACTCAAATCTAATCCCAATGATGCCAATCATTTAGCCTTTTTCTTCCTTTCGGATGCTGATGGTGATGCTGACATTAAAATGATGGAAACTACAAATGCAGGAACAAGCTGGTCGTCAATTAAACGCATCAATCAAGACCCAATTGCCAATGGGAAATTACAAGATTTGGTTTGGGCAGATTTTGACAACGATGGCGATTTAGTTGTTTGTTGGAGGGATAGAAGAAATGCTTCTGGTTCGACATATAGTGTTCCAACAGAAATTTATTGTGCGGTGAGAAAGAATGGAATGTCAAACTTTGAACCTGATTATAGAATATCTTCCCAACAAGTTGATCACAATGTTGTTTTAGAAGATAAAGGGAATGACTTTATGAATGTTTCTTTACACAACGATACTGCTTATGCTATTTGGGGAGATGTTCGTTCAGGTTCCTTGAAAATCTATGTTAATAAATGGAATATTAATTCACAAAGTTCAAATCTTTATGAAGTATATACTGAAAATGAGCAGTTGCTATATCCCAATCCAACGGACAATTTTGTCACTTTACCTGAAACTACTTTGAATTCAGAATACTATTTGTACACTATAAGTGGGAAAATCATTGAAAAAGGTGTCTTAAAATCTCAAACTTATGATTGTAAGCGTTTTGACAATGGAAATTACTTCTTTAAAATCGTAAGTAAAAATGCGGTTTCTGTTTACAAATTTCAAGTCCAACATTAAAAATCAACTATGAAGTATCTAATTATTGTTCTTTTTTCAACCTTTTTACTACAAAATTTAAATGCAAAATCTCGTTTCGTTCGAGTGGTTTTTAGAAATGATGCGGCACGTGAAGCTTCTATTGTTTGGGATCAAAATCGCGGTGAATTTTTAGGTTTATACATCGATACAGTTGAACCAAGTGTGAATCGTTATCGAACGTCTTATCAATTGACATCCAAAAACAATTTGCGCGGGATGAAGAATTCAATTGTGCGATTATCGAATTTAAAACCAAACACAAGGTATTTTTTTACGATAAAAGATACAGAAGGCTTTGGTCGAACTTATTATTTCTCTACTGTTTCTGATAATCCAAATGATCGACTTTCATTTATTGCAGGTGGTGATTCACGCGACAATCGGGTTACACGACAAAAAGCAGATAAATTAGTTGCCAAGTTGAAAGCGCATGCTGTTTTATTCAATGGTGATTTTACAGGAATTGATATCGAAAAACAGTGGAAAGAATGGTTTTTGGATTGGGAAAATTCAATAGATACGGATGGTAGAATTACCCCAATGGTTGTTACTAGAGGAAACCATGAACACTCCAATAAAGTATTAGTTTGTTTATTTGATGTTCCTCACAAAAAAGTGTTTTACAACACAACTTTCTGTGGTAATTTATTGAATTTAGTTTCCTTAAATTCTGAAATCCAAAAAGTGGGACCACAGAAAATATTCTTGCGCAATACTTTAGCCGAACATGCTTCTTTTCATTGGCAAATCATGCAGTATCACCGACCAGTTCGGGCGCATG
>JBILQY010000082.1:0-9046 GCA_044372955.1 Crocinitomicaceae bacterium
ATATTTTCTTGATTATTTCCCAAGATTACCGTTCCATCAGAAAGTTGAACAGAAGCGCCGACTTTGAATTTACTGTAAGGAGCATACGCACGATTCATTGCTTCGTAGGCTTTCGAAACTAAATAACGTTCTTCCTCTTCCAATGATTTCCAAGAATCTAATAACTGATAATTGAATTCAAATTTCTTTTCCATAGAAAACGAAGATACGAATTGAATTTTGATTGAACGGTATTTTAAGAATTGTTAAGTTTTATGATTCAAGAAATAGAGATTTTGAATAGGAATTTTTATTGGTTTAAATGCTGTTAAATGAACTTTTAAATTAATTCTAAACATCAAATCTAGTTGTGCTCGCCTTGTGTTTCAATCAAAAATGTATCTTTGCCCAAATTTTAAAATTTCTTTATGGCTACCACAGCAGATATCCGAAATGGTTTATGCATTCGTCACAACGATAAACTATATCAAATCATTGAATTTCAACACGTAAAACCAGGAAAAGGCCCTGCGTTTGTACGTACAAAAATGAGAAATATCGAAACAGCAAAAGTGATTGATAACACTTTTTCAGCTGGTCACAAAATCGATATTGTACGTATTGAAAACCGTGAATACCAATATTTGTATCAAGAAGCTGATGCATACGTTTTCATGAACAATGAATCGTTTGAGCAAGTAAACATACCTTTAAAAATGGTTGAAAAACCAGGTTTCTTACAAGAAGGAATGATTGTAAATATTTTATTCCATGCAGAAGAAGAAGCACCTTTAGTGGTTGATTTACCTATGTATATTATTTCTGAAGTTACTTACACAGAACCGGGAGTAAAAGGCGATACTGCCACCAACTCAATGAAACCCGCAACAATCGCAACAGGAGCAGAAGTAAAAGTTCCTTTATTCATTGACAACGGAGAAGTCATTAAAATCGACACAAGAACAGGAGTTTACGTGGAGCGAGTGAAAAATTAATATAGAATTATTAAGCTCGAAGTGAGATTTTGATTTCCCCCTTCGAAGGGGGTAAGGAGGGTGACTTCTAATTTATATTTCACCTCCCTCAATCCCTCCTCAAGGAGGGAAGTTTGAATCCCACTCCGAAGCCTCATTCCCCCGTTCGTCATTCCTTCATAATATCATTTCCTCATTCCTTCATAATATCATTTCCTCATTCCCTCATAATATCATTTCCTCATTCCCTCATAATATCATTTCCTCATAAAATCAAAAAAAAATGAAAAACACAGCCCTATCACATAAACACATCGAGCTTGGCGCGAAGATGGTACCATTTGCAGGTTACAATATGCCTGTTCAATACGAAGGTGTTAATGCAGAACATGAAACGGTTCGCAATGCAGTTGGCGTATTTGACGTTTCCCACATGGGAGAATTTATCTTACGTGGACCAAATGCATTGGCTTTGATTCAAAAATTAGCTTCTAACGACGCGAGTGTATTATTTGATGGCAAAGCTCAATATTCTTGTATGCCAAATGGCAAAGGTGGAATCGTAGATGATTTAATTATTTACCGTGTGAATTCGGAAGAGTATTTCATCGTTGTGAATGCTTCAAATATTGAAAAAGATTGGAATTGGATTTCTTCTTTAAATGATTTAGGGGTTGAAATGGAAAATGTTTCTGATAACTATTCTTTATTAGCAATCCAAGGACCAAAAGCAGCCGAAGCGATGCAATCATTGACGGATGTAAATTTATCTGAAATGGTTTATTACACATTTACGCATGGGAAATTTGCTGGAATTGAAAACGTTATGATTTCAGCGACAGGTTATACAGGTTCTGGAGGTTTTGAGATTTACGTAAAAAACGAAGATGCAGAGAACGTTTGGAACGAAGTATTTAAAGCTGGAGCTGATTTTGGAATTAAACCAATTGGATTAGCTGCAAGAGATACTTTACGTTTAGAAATGGGCTTTTGCTTGTATGGGAACGACATTGACGATACAACTTCGCCTTTAGAAGCAGGTTTGGGTTGGATAACAAAATTCACAAAGGACTTTACTGATTCTGAATTTTTGAAAAAACAAAAAGAAGAAGGCGTAACTCGTAAATTAGTGGCTTTTGAAATGATTGATAGAGGAATTCCCCGTCACGATTACCAAATTTTAGATGCATCAGGAAATGTGATTGGAAAAGTAACTTCTGGAACAATGTCGCCAAGTATGAAAATTGGTATCGGTTTAGGATATGTTACAAAAGAATTTAGTGCTTTAGAATCAGAGATTTTCATCGAAATCCGCGAAAAAGGTGTGAAAGCAAAAGTTACTAAACTACCATTCTACAAAAAATAAAAGCTTTAAAAATTAAATTTCTTGGTACTGTTTTTGTAAAACGGCAGAAAACTTTCAATTTATAGTAAATTAATCAATTATGAAACAACTATTTACACTTCTTTTCTTTGCTTTTGGTGGCTTTCTTTTTGCTCAAAGTAATTTTACCGTTTTCAATAACGGAGGTCAACAATTTTATGTTATCCTAAATGGAATAAAACAAAATTCTGTTCCCCAAACGAATGTTTCTGTTTCGGGAGTGAAAAATGGAGGTTACTCAGTGAAATTGATTTTTGCAGATGGAAAAACGCCTGATATTGATAAAAATTTCATGATCGATTCTCCAATGGATATCACCACAAGGATTACGTTTAAAAAAGGGAAAGGAAGATTGCAATTAGTAAGTATGGAGCCAACTCATGGAACTATAACTTCTGGTGCTGTTATTTATCGTCAGGATAACAATGTAACCTATTCTGATGCACCAGTTGTAAATACTCAAACTCCACCAACGAACACAACGATAACCACCACTCAAACTGTTCCTTCTAACCTAAATGGAAATGTACAAGTAAACGGAACGCAAACACAAACACAAACTCAATCTAACGTAAATACTTCCAATCAAAACATGAATGGTAACGTAAATATGAACGTTGGAATGAATGAAAATGCTGGTGTAAACGGAACAACTTCAACAAATGGTCAAAATGGTACAGTAAACATGAATACAAATGTTGGTACGAATGGCATGAATGTTTCTGTAAATGATCCAATTTCTGGTGAAAATATCAATATGAATTTAAACGTTGGTTTCAATACAAATGGAACGACAATGACAATATCAGATCCGATGATGAATGGGAATATTAACATGAATGTAGATATGAACGGAATGCCAATAACGAATTCAACTTCAACCTCTACTGTAACAACAAGTTCTTCTCAAACGATTAATGGTCAAACAACCTCTCAATTCGGAAGTACAACAACACAAAATAACAATGGAAACGTCACAGTTACAACAACTGGAACTCCTAATGTGAATGGAAATGTAAACATGAACACAAATCCCAATATGAATGGTAATGTTACAATTACAGGAACTCCAAACATGAATGGAAATGTAAACATGAACACAAATCCCAATATGAATGGAAATGTAAACATGAATACTAATCCTAATGGAAATGTAAACATGAATTCAAACGTTAATGGAAATACGAATGTGAATTCAACAGCAACCAATACTATTAACACAGCTCAAAATACAAATACCACTTCAACAGTTGTGACTACTGGAAACTTTATTAATTGTGCACGAATGTTGCTAAATACTGATGAATTTATTGCTGACTTAAAAACGCAAAAATTCGAAGATGATCGAGTAGAAATTATCTACAAAGATTTAGTAAATACATGTGTAACTTCAGCTCAAGTGTACAAGATTTTAGAAACAATTACTTTTGAAGGAACAAAATATGAAGTAGCTCAATTTTTATATTTTAGAACGAGCGATAGACAACTTTTAGATAAAGGAATGTTGCCTCTTTTCATTTACGATAGCACTAAAATGGACTGGAGAGAATTCGTTCGAGAAAACCAGTAAATGAGTTTAAAGTTTAATTCGTCTTCGAATTAAGGTTAGTTCTAAACTATTCTACCATCCTCCATTACTATTATCCGATCAGTTCTTTTTGCGAAATCATCATCGTGCGTAACAACTAAAAGCGAAAGGTTTTGCTCAGTGGCAAGCTCGCGGAAAATATCGAAAACAATGTTGGTGTTTTTACTGTCTAAGTTGCCTGTTGGTTCGTCGCCCATTATGATTGTAGGATTGTTAATGAGCGCACGTGCAATGGCTACGCGTTGTTTTTGTCCACCAGAAATGCGAGAAGAAATTTTGAGTGCTTGGTCGTCGATTCCCAATAATCGCAATTTTTCCATCGCGTCGTGCTCGATTTCTTGATTGGATTTTAAGGCTAATTTTTTGGCAGGTAACATCACGTTTTCAAGCACTGTAAACTCAGCAAGCAAATAGTGAAATTGAAATACAAACCCAATTTTTTGGTTGCGAATGTGCGATAAATAGTCGGAAGTTTGACCAGAAATCAGTTGATTATCTAAGTACAATTCGCCTGTGTAATCGGTGTCCATCGTAGATAGAATGTACAAAAGCGTTGATTTTCCACAGCCTGATTTTCCCATAATGGAAACAAATTCTCCTTCATTGATGGAAAAGGAAATATCTTTCAAAATCTGAATTTCTTCGGGGATTTTAAATACCTTGGAAATGTTTCGTGCCTCTAAAATCTTTTTCATTATTGCCCTCGAATTATGTCAACTGGATCTATTTTTTCTGCTTTTTTTGAAGGAAAATAACCTGCAAAAAAGGTGGAAACCATCGCAAAAACAATTCCAATAACGTAATATTTTAAATCGTAAACGACTGGAAATGTTTTGATAGTTGGCAAAGCTGCAGTTTCAAATTTGGCATTATCGATGATGACTGAAACGCCGTAACCCATCAACAAACCGAGAATTCCACCAACGATTCCAATGATAATTGCTTGACTGATAAAAATGTAGCGTACATCACGACCAGAAAAACCAGTTGCTTTCAAAATGGCAATGTCATTCATTTTTTCGTAAATGAGCATGTTCAAAATGTTGTAAATCCCAAAGCCCGCAACGATTAACAAGGTGATGGAAACAGCATAAGAAATCAAAGTTCGAATGGAAGAGCCTGTTTCAAATTGTGCGTTTGCGGTTTGAATATCTACCGCTTTTAATCCAAATTGTTCCTCCATTTTTTTAGCTAAAGCAGGAGCTTGTGTCATGTCTTTCAACTTAATATTAATGTCGGTTATGTAATCGTTCGATTCACCTAAAAGTCGCTGCGCCATTTTGATGTTGATATAACTTTGTACGTTATCTACATCAGCCATTCCACTTTGGTACAAACCAACAATTTTCAAGGCTTGAATTTCTCCCGATTTGCTTGTCACTTGAATATAATCACCAATTTTCAGCGCTAATTTTTCAGCAACACCAGCTCCGAGTAAAATTCCTTTTTCGTTCTGTTTTAAATCTAAAATTGAACCTTCCACGATGTATTGGTCGAGGCTATAGAGTTCTTTTTCTTTTTCGACATCAATGCCACTTAGTACGCCATTCAATTGTGTGGAACCTCCCAAATAAAAGGATTGCGCTTTCACTTGAGTCGTAACACCTACGATATATTTTTGGCGATTCAAATAAGCAATTAGAGGCAAAGCATTGTGAATTTTTGCTTGAATTTTCTTTGGTTTGATGGAGTGAACAAAGCGCGTTTTGTTTTTGTAAGGGCGGTACAAATCAATCGGTTGTTTAATTGAAGGTTCGATTTCGTTGTACAAGTGAATGTGTGGTGTTCGGTTCAAAATCAAGCCATCCAACAAACCGTTCAAGCCGTTCATAAATCCCATCATGATGATGTAGGTTCCAATTCCAAAAGTTACGCCTAGCGCAGCAATGATCGACTGCTTTTTGCGGGTCAATAAATGCGTTTTTGAAATCGATAAAAGAAGTCGGAATTGCATATTAATTTATTGGCTTGTAGATGATTGTGTTTTGGTCGATTCCTGAAAGAATTTCCACAAAATCCCAATTGGAAAGTCCCGTTTTTACTTTCACCATTCCATTTTCTGTTTCCACTTGATTGCCAGGTAACAAATAATCTTTTGGAATAACTAAGGCTTTTTTCTTTTCATTGATGACGATGTTTCCTTCGCCCGTCAAGCCCATGTATAATTTCTTTGGAACGTTTTTAAAGTTCGCTTTAATCTTGAACGTTTGCGTACGTTCGTCCATTTTTGGTGCAATTTCTGAAATTGTTGCTTCGAACACTTTTCCTTTGTAGGCTTCCAATGTTACTAGTACTTTTTGACCGATGTCAACTTTCGTGATATCCACTTCATCGATGAGCATTTCGATTGTGAAATCAGTAGAATTTCCAATAATAGCTACGGTTTCTTGCGTTCCGACAAGCTCACCTTTTTCTTTGTTCAATTGAAAAATACGTCCGCTAATGTTGGATCGAATACTGAAATCATCGGTTTTAAGCGTTGAAGCACTCACATTATTTTGCGATTGTGCTAATTGATTTTTAAGTTCTTTTTCCTTGCGAACGATTTTGTTTTTTAAGTTGAGGTAAGCGTTTTTAGATAATTCATAAGCCATTGTTGCATTTTCAAGTTCTGATTTTGAAGCTACGTTTTTCTGAAATAATGTTGTTAAGCGATTCAAATTCGTTGAATCATTTTGCATTTTTATTTTTGATGATTTAAGTTCAAGTTTAAGCTCGTCAATCAAATTTGCTTCTCCTTGATAAGAATCTTTGAGTAAGTCATAATTGAGTGTCGCATTCTGTTCATTCAACTTTGTAGCTTTATTTGAAATCACAAAAAGTACTTGTCCAGCTTTTACAAAATCTCCTTCTTTAACGTATAATTCTTCAATGTAACCAGAAGTTGTTGCGTTTACTTTATAGACATCATTAGGTTGAATAACAACACTTGAATAAACCGATTCCACCATAAATTCGTGTTTAGGTTTAGTAGTTTCACGTTCTTCGCTACATGAAAAAAGCAAAATTGTAAATGCTAGAAAATAAGTGAACTTCATAGTTTTGATTATAAGTCAAAAGTAGCAGGTTCATTTGAAGCGATTTATGACAATAATCAGATTACAGTAGGTTTAAAGTTAAAAAAGGGTAAAAAAAGGAAATTGAAAAACACAAAAATCCACAGTAAGCCCAATTATTGGTTTTTGATTGTAGTTTAACAGAACAAACTTCTGTTTAAATTAAAAAAAATCCAATTTTTTTGTATTGCCTCTAAATCACTTAACCAACAATACTTTCCCGACTTTTTTATCATTACCTTCATTAGTTGCTGTCCAAATGAGATAAACGCCTGTTGCTGCTTTTTGACCGTCTAATGTTTTTCCATCCCAAGTAGCAGTTCCACCATTGGACGTTGTTTTGTACACTAAATTCCCAGCAACATCGGTAATTTTCACATCTGAATTATAACGGATTCCTTGCATAGTTATTGGCCCAAAATAGTTAGGACGCACTGGGTTTGGGAAAACGATTACATCGCTGTATTCCGGATCTTCATACGTTGCATTGGTGCGAAAGGAAACCATCCCTTTATCGGTGATAATGAATAATTCACCTGTCGTTTGATCCAGTTTTAAGTCAAAGATATTATTAGAAATCAGTGGTGAATTTTCAGTGGTGTATTGTTCCAAAATTTCAGAGCCATCAACAGACATTAATAAAACGCCCGCATTTGCTGTTGCAAACCATTTTCGATTACCTCCATCAACTTCTATGTCAGTGATATGAGTTGAACCCAGCACATATTCAACATTTCCTTCAAACTGTACTTTTACGCGTTGCGCATCATATTCACCAGCCTCTGCATCGAATGC
This sequence comes from Crocinitomicaceae bacterium, assembly GCA_044372955.1. GTDB lineage: Bacteria > Bacteroidota > Bacteroidia > Flavobacteriales_D > Crocinitomicaceae > UBA952. Next base: position 7,777 of record JBILQY010000082.1, read on the forward strand.
GGAATTTGAACTGTATAAAATAGCAAAACCAGCATCTGTACCAATCCAAATTTCACCATCAAAATCCGCGGCAATTGCTGTCACATTTTCAGAAGGTAAGTTTCCATAATTTTCCCCAGTTCGTAGATGTATCCGTTTATCGTCACTTGAATTGGTGATAGATCCATTTGTGTTGTATCCAAATAATCCATCATTGTCTGTTGCACACCAAATATTTCCTTTGAAATCGATAATCATTTTCTTGGTGTACTTATTTCTTGCATTTGTCCCAAGATCGAAATTTAACCATTCACCTTCACTTGTTTTGACATTAAGCGGTTTGTCCGTGTAACCATTCAATGACCATAAATTTCCTTTTTCGTCGTAACAAACATCAGAAACCAAATACCATCCGCTCCCAGAAGAACTTATTTGCAAAGTTGAATTGGTGTCTGAATAAACTGTACAGTTAGAACCATTAAAAACAGTTATCGGCACTTCAGATGGCGTACAGACAGCAAATTCATTTAAGTCTTTTGGATTTATTGAAACATCCAAGATATCCCAAATATTTTGTCCTTGCCAACACGATTCATCATTCATACTTTTAAACGACCATTCTTCGTTTTCAAAAACGTGAACTCCATTTTTTGTAAAGGCAGGAAATTTTCCATTGAGAAAACCGGAAGCTATTGCAGTTTTCCCTTTTTGAGAATCAATAGAATAGAAAAAACTATTACTTGAACCCGGATAATTGAAGTTTCTTAAACTCAACTCGGTTGGCATCAAATACAAGCAGTTTAAATAGTCCGAAGCCCACATTCCTTTGCTATTTGAACCTGAGCGCGAAATTGAAAGATTGACACCTAAATTTGAACTATTGTATCCGCTTTCAGAAGCTAAGGTTGTAGCATTGTAAACAAAAATTGCTCCGTCCAAATTAATTGCAATACTGTTTGTTCCTATTGTATTTAATGAATTTATTTCCAATGAAAATGGGCTTTGAGAAACAACCGCTTTACCTGAGTTCGTTAGAACATATAAACTGTCTTTTCCATAATCATTGTGCTGAAAAAGAACAAATTGTTTGTCATTAACAGCCTCGATTTCTTTGTATTTGCTTTGATTACTATTCAAAACTTGCAAACGATTGTCAACTGACCATTGAGATGGAGCAGCGAGCGCAGGGTCGTTTATTAAACCTCTCAGTAGTTTAGTGGGAGTTAAAGCCAAAATAGTATCGCCAGCAAAAGATACATCATTGATTTTTTCAATTCCATTAGTAGGATAA
>JBILQY010000002.1:0-31460 GCA_044372955.1 Crocinitomicaceae bacterium
GGATTGTACCAAACAGCACCTTGCATGTAGCTTTTATCAGAAAGCTTTCCCAAAGTTTGTTTCACTCCTACTTCCCCAGGACGAATTATTGCACAGCTACTCAAAAGTAAAACCGCTAACGAAAGCGAAAAGAACATTGTTTTCATGACTTTTTATTTTAATGGTTAATTTCTTTAATTAACTCAAAATTAATAAAGCAAGTGTTATGTAAAACAATGAAATCATAAGATTAATTTATGTATAAAATAGGATGTTTTTTAAACTAAGTAAATACAACACTTTCAAAAAATGAAGCATGGTTTTTTTAAGAAAAATTAAGTAAAACGGCTGATTTGATAAATTTTCAATCTGTTCACGAAAAAATAAACACTACCTTTACCGCTTCATTTTTTCAGCACATGAGCACACAAAAAACCATTGAATCAGCCTTAATTTCTGTTTACTACAAAGACGGTTTAGATGAACTTGTAAAAGAGTTACATAAAAACAACGTAACAATTTATTCCACAGGAGGAACGCAAGCTTTTATCGAAGCATTGAATATCCCTGTTACACCTGTTGAAACCTTGACAAGTTTTCCTGAAATTTTAGGTGGACGAGTGAAAACATTACATCCAAAGATTTTTGGTGGAATTTTAAATAGAAGAAGTCTTGCTGAAGATCAAGAAGCTTTAGCAACGCATGATATTCCGCAAATCGATTTAGTGATTGTTGATTTATATCCATTTGAAGAAACAGTTGCTTCAGGTGCGAGTCACGAGGCGATTATTGAAAAAATTGACATCGGTGGAATTTCGTTAATTCGTGCAGCAGCGAAAAATTACAACGACGTAGTGATTATTCCTTCAGTAAAACAATACGATTCATTGTTGGAAATGCTGAAAGCTCAAAATGGCGCAACAACTTTGGAACAACGCAGAGCTTTTGCAGGAGAAGCATTTCACGTTTCTTCGCATTACGACACAATGATTCACAATTATTTCTTGAATAACGATTCGCCTTATTTAAAACTAAGTGAAGAAAAAAATGAATCGTTACGCTATGGTGAAAATCCACATCAACGTGGAAAATTCTACGGAGATTTAGATGCAATTTTCGATAAATTACACGGTAAAGAATTATCATACAACAACTTATTAGACGTTGACGCAGCCGTTGCTTTGATGCAAGAATTCACAACGGACGGACCAACATTTGCGATTTTAAAACACAACAATGCGTGTGGAATTGCAACACGTCCAACGATTAAAGAAGCGTACGAAACGGCTTTGGCCGCAGATCCTGTGAGTGCTTTTGGCGGAATTTTAATTTCAAATGCATTTATCGAAGAGGAAACGGCCAGCTTAATCAACGATTTATTTTGTGAAGTTTTAATCGCACCCGGATATAGTGAATCAGCTTTGGAAATTCTGAAATCGAAGAAAAATAGAATCATTTTAGTGCAAAAAGAAACGGTTCTTCCTGCAGTTCAATACCGTTCGATTTTGAATGGAATTTTGATGCAAGACCGCGATGCTAAGTCGGAAAGAGCAACAGATTTACAAACAATTACCAATTTGGCACCAAGCGAACAAGAAATTGAAGATTTAATTTTCGCTAATAAATTGGTTAAACACACAAAATCCAACACGATTATCCTTGCTAAAAACGGTCAATTATTGGCAAGTGGAACCGGACAAACTTCACGTGTGGACGCTTTGAACCAAGCGATTCACAAAGCAAAATCTTTCAACTTCGAGCTGAAGGGTGCTGTGATGGCGAGTGATGCATTTTTCCCGTTTCCTGACTGTGTGGAGATTGCACACAACGAAGGAATTGATACAGTCATTCAACCAGGAGGTTCTGTGAAAGATCAATTGTCAATCGATTACTGCAATGAGCATTCCATGAAAATGGTATTTACGGGTGTTCGTCATTTTAAACATTAATTTAGTACATTTACAAAGAATTGTAACTTTTTTTCGTGTTCTGCGAATAAACGTACAATATAATTAGGAGGGAACTCAAAATGGGATTGTTTAGCTTTTTAACTCAAGAAATTGCAATTGACCTTGGAACGGCCAACACGCTTATCATTTGGAATGATAAAGTGGTGGTTGATGAACCGTCAATCGTTGCAAAGGATATCCAAACCGGGAAAATTGTAGCCATCGGAAAGAAGGCACAACAAATGCACGGTAAGACCCATAAATTAATCGAAACTGTTCGACCGTTGAAGGATGGTGTAATTGCCGATTTCCAAAGTGCGGAACAAATGATTCGTGGAATGATTAAAATGATCAATCCGGGAAGAAGTTTGTTTAATCCAACTTTGCGTATGGTGATTTGTATTCCTTCTGGGATTACAGAGGTTGAAAAACGCGCCGTTCGTGATTCCGCAGAACATGCAGGAGCGAAAGAAGTATATTTGATTCACGAGCCAATGGCAGCAGCAATCGGTATTGGTATCGACGTTGAAGAACCAATGGGAAATATGATCATCGATATAGGTGGTGGTACTTCTGAGATTGCAGTCATTGCATTAGGAGGAATCGTTTGTGATAAATCAATTCGTATTGCAGGTGATGATTTCACTAGCGACATTGAAGAATACATGCGTCGTCAACACAACATTTTGGTTGGTGAGCGCACAGCAGAGCAAATTAAAATTGAAGTAGGTGCAGCTTTACCTGAATTAGATAACCCACCAGCAGATTTTGCAGTACGTGGTCGCGATTTAATGACAGGTATTCCAAAAGAAATCATGGTTTCTTACGTGGAAGTTGCTCATGCATTGGACAAAACCATTTCTAAAATCGAAGAAGCGATTCTAAGTGCTTTGGAAATGACACCACCGGAATTATCTGCTGATATTTACAAAACAGGTATTTATTTAGCAGGTGGAGGTTCAATGTTGCGTGGATTAGATAAACGTATTTCAGCGAAAACAAAATTACCAGTTCACATTGCAGAAGATCCATTGCGCGCAGTTGCGAGAGGAACAAGCATTGCCTTGAAAAACATCGATAAATATCAGTTCTTGATTAGAGACTAGATAATTGCGAATTAAAAATTGCGAGTTGCGAACGAGTTTTTTTGTAAGCGCTCTGCGCAAAGTATTTTATTCGCAACTTTTAAGCATAATGGGAATCCGTTTGCAATTAGCAATTCTCTCGTTCGGAATTCCTAAGCAGTATGGTTTTCCGTTTGCAATTCGCAATTCATCCGTTCGTAATTAATAAGCAGTATGGTTTTCCGTTTGCAATTCGCAATTCATCCGTTCGTAATTAATAAGCATTTTGGTTTTCCGTTCGCAATTCTGTCGTTCGAAACTTTTAAGCATAATGGGAATCCGTTAGCAATTAGCAATTCTCTCGTTCGCAATTAATAAGCAGTATGGTTTTACGTTTGCAATTCGCAATTCATCCGTTCGCAATTAATAAGCATTATGGTTTTCCGTTCGCAATTAGTCATTCTGTCGTTCGCAATTAATAAGTAGACTGTACTTCCAAGATACTTATAATTCTCACATAGAGTATAAATCTTTGTCAAAAGTGGATGAGATTTTGAAGAAATTGAGTTGACAGAACAGATACAACCCTGATACACAAAGCGTTTTTGTAATTAAATGCCAAAACACTTGACAAGGGGGGTATCGATGTTGTATCTTTGCAGAGCTTTTTTAAAAAAGAAATACAATTCACTTATGAGTAAAATGAAATTATCGGAGTTCAGCTTCGACCTTCCAGAAGAATTAATTGCAAACCACCCAACCGAAAATCGCGACGATTCACGCTTGATGGTGATTCATAGAGCTACTGGAAAAATTGAACATAAACTTTTCAAAGACATGATTAATTACTTTTCTGATGGAGACGTAATGATTATGAACAATACCCGCGTTTTCCCGGCAAGAATGTACGGTAACAAAGAAAAAACAGGTGCTAAAATCGAAGTTTTCTTGTTAAGAGAATTGAATCGTGAGAGCCTTTTGTGGGACGTTCTTGTTGATCCTGCTCGTAAGATTCGTATTGGAAATAAATTATACTTTGGTGATGATGATTCACTCGTTGCAGAGGTAATTGACAACACAACTTCTCGTGGACGTACGCTTCGTTTCTTGTTCGACGGCCCTTACGAAGATTTCAAAGCAAAAATCACTGAATTAGGAGAAACACCAATTCCAAAATACATCAAACGCGAAGTGGAGCCAGAAGACGAAGAGCGTTACCAAACAATTTTTGCAAGTGTTGAAGGTGCTGTTGCTGCTCCAACTGCAGGATTACATTTCTCTCGTCAATTAATGAAACGCCTTGAATTGAAAGGAATCAATTTTGCTGAATTGACTTTACACGTTGGATTAGGAACTTTCCGTACAGTGGAAGTAGAAGATTTAACGAAACACAAAATGGATTCCGAACAGTTAATCATCCCTGAAAAATGTGCTGAAATCGTTAACGAGGCAAAATTGAACAAAAAACGTGTGTGTGCCGTTGGTACAACTTGTATGCGTGGAATTGAAACGTCTGTTTCTACTGAAGGTTTATTGAAACCATTTGACGGTTGGACAAATAAATTCATTTTCCCACCTTATGATTTTAGCATCGCCGATAGTTTAATCACTAATTTCCACACGCCACTTTCAACATTATTAATGATGATTTCAGCATTTTGTGGTCACGAATTAATGATGCAAGCTTATCACGAAGCAATTAAAGAAAAATACAGATTCTATTCTTACGGCGACGCTATGTTGATTTTGTAGGAAATAGTAAATTCACTTTTTTAAAATGCTCAATCTTTTTAAGGTTGGGCATTTTTTTTGATGTTTAACAATCTAGGTTTGAAATAAATCTTTATTCAACGTATTGTTTTGTTCAATCAAAAAAACAAGCTATTCATTTTCTTTTCTAATGTGATAAATGATTTTAACTTCATTTTCGGAATTCAATCTGTTTTGATTTCCCAACTCCTCCGCTTTTCTTTTGGCTTCTGCTTCTTCTGCTAAACGGACTTGTTCCAAATACATTCCTTCTAAATCAGGCGGTTCGATGCCTAACTCTTTCTCAATTTCGTATTGATATTTTGGTCGCTGTGGCCCTTCACTTCTATAATAAACAGCCAACAAAACTCCAACAATCATTCCCATCAAATGACCTTCCCATGAGATTCTTGGTGTCGTTGGGAAAATTCCCCAAATAAGACTTCCGTAAAGAAAAACAATAAACAGCGATAAAGCTTGTAGTGGTAAATATTTGCGGAGCACTCCAGATGTAAAAAGAAATGCAGCAAGAGCATAAATCACACCACTCATTCCAATGTGAAAAGAACCTTTATTGGTAGCAAAAATCCAAACTAAAATACCAGTCAAAATCCAGCTCCCAAAAAATACTTTCACCGCAATATCCTTGTAAGAATAAAAAAGTAAAGTCAACAACAAAAATGTTGGTACTGAATTATTTAAGATATGTTTAAAGTCAGAATGCGCATGAATTAATGGCATGAAAAGAATTCCTTTTAAACCTTCAATTGTTTTAGGTAAGACTCCTAATTTATGGAAATCAAAAATAAATAGAAAGTCAGCCCAATAGACCAACCACATAATAACCACTACAAATAATGCAGGAGGAATCGCATTTCTTAAATGATTTTCAAAGTAAGTGTTTTGTTTCATCAGAATCCACTTTTGTCAAAGAATATGCCTTTGAAAATTAACTGACAGAGTGGCGTTAATATGAAAGAATTGTTACTTCATCAAAATCCGTTTAGCCGTCAAAAAAATGATTTTTAAATCCACCCATAAAGTTGGACTGGCAATGTATTTTTGATTTAATTTCAATTTCGCAGGCATTATTTCCTCGATGTATGTTTTTTCAGGATTGCTAGACTTCGCCAAAAGATCGCTTTCTTCAAAATATTCCAAAGATGCATAATCGGTAATTCCTGGCCTGACATTCAATACTTTTCGTTCTTCTTCAGAATATAAATCAACATATTCTTGTACATCTGGACGAGGACCAACGATGCTCATTTCCCCTTTTAAAACATTAAAAAACTGTGGGAATTCATCGAGTTTAAACTTTCGAATGAAATAGCCAATCTTCGTAATTCGTGGATCGCGCATTCCCACCGTTAGTTTTCCTAGTTTGTCTGCATCAGTGCGCATCGAACGAAATTTCAATAAATAAAAAGGAACACCATTCTTACCTATTCGTTCTTGTTTGTAAAACACGCCACCTTTTGATTCAAGAACAATCAATACAGATAGCACAATTCCCAACGGAAGAGAAAAAAGCAATATGAAAAGGGAAAAAAGAATGTCAAAAAGTCGCTTCATTTTATTTTAAGAATTTTAGTGTAAAACTAAGGGAACTATTCTTAATTTAGTAAAAGCCTAAAAAAAACAATCTTGAATCAACTTGAATTTACTAAATTTCTTTCCAACTTTGATTTTGTTGAAAAAACGCGTGAGCAGATAATCAAAGACTTCAACCGTTGTGGTTGGCAAATTGAACTTAAAATAGACTCAATCGCTTTTGCTAAAGAAGAACTCACCCAGCAAATTGCTTTTCACCTTTCTAATTTTTCAACAACCGAACTACAGCAATTTATCTACACAGTTGATTTACAAGAAAATAAATTTCTAAGCGCAGTCACAATAAACGATGATTACGAAAGTTTAGCTAATGAAATTCTGAAACGAGAAGCCTTAAAAGTGTTTATTCGAAGTAATTATTCTCATTGAACATCTTCCGAAGTCCCAAACCAAATTACGGCGTAACTTCCAAAAATCCCAATTCCTATCGCTTTCCATTCATGATTTTTCCAAGTTCCTTGGTTTATCATAACTGAATTGTGACCAGGACTATTTTTCCAACTGTAAATTGCAGTTTGAGCATCATTTCCATGTGTTGACCAATGAGCGATTTCGAACCCAATTCCTTTATATGTTGTTAATTCCTTTGGTTTAGTCCACATACATGGTGCATTTCCATGATTGTCATCGTAGCAACAAGCTTTCCATTTACCTTTATCCGACCAAGAATGCATGTTACAATCTCCTTTCGCTGGATTTTCTTCCATATCCTTTGCATGCGTTTGAGCCACAAAAGTCAAGGATTTTGAAAGTGGAATTTCAGCTAAACCATTTTCTTTGCGGTAGCTCATTACTAAGTCGTAAAGTTTCTTCTCTTCAGCCGAAAGTTCCTGTGAAATGGAAGTAAAATGAAAACAAATAAAAAGAATGGGAAGTACTAATAATTTCATTGTAGTAGTTTGTAGAATGGGCAAATTTAGTCACAAATGAAAAAAATCAGTCCATAAAATTGGAAAAAACAACACATAGACCTTAACTTAGCCTCCCAATTCAAGCGTTTTACTATTTTTGTACTAAATAATTTTTTTATGAATTTTATAACGTCAAGCACAACTCTTTTACGTCACTTACAAAGTATATCTGGAGTTTTAAATTCTAGTAACAATTTACCAATATTAGACAATTTCTTATTTGATATCAAGGATGGTCAATTGACTGTTTCAGCATCCGATTTAGAAACAACAATGGTTACTACTTTGGAAGTTCAATCGGAAGACAATGGAAAAATTGCTGTTCCTGCTAAAATGGCGCTTGACATTCTTAAAAATTTACCAGATCAACCATGTACTTTTAGAGTTAATCCGGAATCGTATGAAATCGAGATTACTTACGATAATGGTAATTCTGGAATGACAGGTTTCAATGGTGACGAATTTCCGAAATTACCGAACTTAGAAAATAAAAATTCAATCAAAATCTCAGGTGAAATCATTCTAAAAGCTGTAAGTAAAACGTTGTTTGCAACTGGAAATGATGATTTAAGACCTGTAATGAGTGGTGTTTATTGCCATTTCACTCCTGGAGATATTACTTTTGTTGCAACAGATGCACACAAATTAGTGCGTTACAGAAGAACAGACGCAGAAGCGAATGGAAGTTCCGCTTTCATTTTGCCAAAAAAACCATTAAATATGTTGAAAAGCAATTTAAGAGGTGATGAAGAAATTCTGTTAGAATACAACGAATCAAACGCAATTTTTACCTTCAATGATATCACAATTGTTTGTCGTTTAATCGAAGGAAAATATCCAAATTACGAAGCCGTAATTCCAAAAGAAAATCCAAATGTTTTGATCATTGATCGAATGCAATTATTGAGTTCAATGAAACGCGTGGCAATTTTCGCAAACAAAGCAACACATCAAATCAAGTTGAAAATCGCTGGATCTGAGTTAATGTTATTTGCCGAAGATATTGACTTTTCCAACCGTGGACAAGAACGTTTGACATGTTCGTATGATGGAGATGATATGGAAATTGGCTTCAACTCACGTTTCTTAATTGAAATGCTTGGCAATTTGGATTCAACAGAAGTAAAACTAGCAATGAGTGAACCAAGTCGTGCAGGGTTATTGACACCCGCAACCTATGCTAACGAACATGAAGAAATTCTAATGTTGGTAATGCCTGTAATGCTTAATAGATAAAAAACAAATGCCTCAAGGTAAAAAAAACATTCGTGAATTTTCCTTGGAGGAATTGCAAAATGTAATCAAAGAAATAGGTGAAAAATCTTTTCGAGCCAATCAAGTTTATGAATGGCTTTGGAAAAAGAATGCCCATACCTTCGATGAAATGAGTAACCTAAGTCTGGGTTTTCGTCAATTGTTGGAAGAAAATTTCTATATCGATGCAATTCATGTCGAAGACGAACAAGTCAGTAAGGACAAAACGATCAAATGTGCTTTCGGAATTGAAACTGGAAAAATCGTTGAAGGAGTTTTAATCCCAACGAAGTCGCGTATGACCGCTTGTATTTCTTCTCAAGTTGGTTGTAGTTTAGCATGTACTTTTTGTGCGACAGGTCGTTTAAAACTGCTGCGAAATCTAAGTGCAGGAGAAATCGTTGATCAAGTTGTTTATCTTAAAAATCAAGCAGAGCAACGCTACAACACGCCACTGACCAACATTGTATACATGGGAATGGGCGAACCTTTGTTGAATTATAAAAATGTTGTTCGTTCGTGTGAAATCATCAGTTCTGAAAAAGGATTAGGAATGTCGCCAAAACGCATAACAGTTTCAACAGCTGGAATTGCTAAGATGATTCGGAAATTGGGTGACGACGATGTGAAGTTTAACTTAGCACTTTCACTTCATGCTGCAAATGATGAAAAACGCAATAAAATCATGGAGATTAATGAATCTAACAATTTAGAAGAATTGCGAGAGGCTTTGATTTATTTCCATGAAAAAACAGGTAGCCGTGTTACGTTTGAATACATCATTTTCAAAGATTTTAATGATTCAATTGAAGATGCAGCTGAATTAGCGCAATTCACGAAATGTGTTCCTTGCAAGATTAACATCATCGAATACAACCCAATAGACGATGGTGAATTTCAACAAGCTGACGTTGCAAAAGTGGATGCCTTTGCCAATTACTTAGAATCAAAAAATCTGATTGTGAATGTTCGTCGCAGCCGTGGAAAAGACATTGATGCTGCTTGTGGGCAATTGGCTAATAAAAACAAAGCAATTGCTTCTTCGGAACGAGTTTTGAAATCTTAATTTTTCTTAGCATTTGTATTTAAATCCGTTGTTAATTTGATTAAACCAAAATTATTCGCTTCAAAAAACGAACAAAATACTATCTGTTTAGACTTTTAAACAAGATCAATTTAAACATTAATCATCTCCTCCAGTTGTGCTTTTCTTCCCGTTGAAGTAAAAAGTATATCCAAAGCCAACCGTTAAAAATGAATTTGTTTTAGCTAATTCTGCTTGTGTGTAACCAACATTAGAATCAATACCAATCATTTCTGGTGTAAAAGAATAGCCATAAAACGGATAAGAAATAATGAAACGATACGAAGCATTTACATCTGAAGCTAAGACAAAAGCTATTGTTGGTTCGATTACCAATGCTTGTTTACGTTCAAATCTAATTCCTTTTGCTCGCAATAAATCGGTGTTGGCGTAGCTCTCTAAATAACCAACTTTAATTCCAATATCAGTTCCAAAGATATCATTCCAAAACTTTTCATGACCTAATTTCAAATAAGCAGCACCTGAGTGTATTCCACCAAACACTTTTTGAGACACCCGAAATTCATTAACATTGAAGTAAGTATAATGTAATCCAATTCCAAATGCAAAACCTGATTTTGAAGCATACTGATACTGCGGAGCAACACATACTAAACCTTGCATAATGTCTTTGTTAGCAATATTTGTAAAGGCGTTTGGAAGTCCAATTTCAAATGTAAAAGAGTCATCAAATTCAATTTGAGCAAAACTTGCTTGAAGAAAAAGAAAAGTAAACAATAAAGTTTGAAAAACTGCTTTCATGACATTTAAACGATTAAATAACTATTTTCTTATTCGGGCAGACCATTTATTAAAACTATTTTTTGTGAAGTTAACAATTTCAGGTTCTAAATCAAAAATCCAAATTGGAACTATAAACCCAACAAGGACAATCAATTCTTTTACACCAATTGCTAACCAAACATTCCAACCTTTAAACAATTCATAATTATTAAAAGTTACAGCTACCAACACAATGATTAAAAATAAAATAATCAACTTTACTTGTTTTAAATTAAAAGGTTGTAGACCAAATAAGTAATACACAAAACCACATCTTAAAACATTGTATGCAACATAGGCAAAACTAGTTGAAATTGCCGCTCCATCAATCCCATAAATTGGTATCAATAGTTTGTTTAATCCATAAACCAAAGAACACAAAATAACGGTAAAAATCAAATCGTACCTGAATTTCTTTGAGGTTGAAAAAATCGTTCCATTTAGACCGCTATACATATCAAATATTTTTCCAACCATTAAGATTACAAAAACATTAATACCTGATATATACGCTGGAATGAAAGAAAATAATTCGTGGATTGGTAAAAAGATAACCAAAAATCCCAGCAAGCCAATAATTAAACCGATAGAAGAAGACTTTTGATAAATGTCTTGCATTCCAACCATGTCTTTTGCTTGCCAATATTTTGCTACCAAAGTTGAGCTCACACGCACAATAGACCGATAAGGAACCATTATTGCACTAGTTAAATAAATAATAGTCGTGTAAACTCCTGTAGCTTCTAAACCCAAATAAGAAGCAATCATCATGGCATCCATTGAAATCACTAATAAAGTAGCCAAGGTATTCAAGTAGCTCATCAAACTGAAAGTGACAAGGATTTTTCTAAATCTACGTGGAACAGTAATTGATTTTAATGAAAATTTGAGCTCTTTTAAGCGAATCAAATAAATCAATAATATGACACATGGAATGAAATAAACCAAGGCATGAGCAATAAAAAACTGATTAAAATCGATAACTTTTCCAGCTAATAAAAGCAAAAGAATAAAAATCAAAACCCTTAAAAATATTTCTTGCAAAAAAACAGGAATCACATTTTTATACAAACCTCTAAGGTAACTTTCAAAAAGCAAGAAAAAGATATTTGCAATTCCTAAAGGAATAACCCAAAGGTAATAATGGGTGAAAAGTTTCGATTTTTCTGAATAATAGTCAACAATTGAACCTCGAAAAAGCAAAATCAAAAGCGCGAAAAAACAAATTCCAATTGATACAATTAGCATGTTCATCAACAGAAAACCATAATGATTTTTCTCAGCGTTTCTAAAAAATGGAAAAAAGCGCCAAGTCGAATAAATAGAGCCTAGATTTGAAAGTTGTGCAAACAATAAACCAACGGTAATTACCAAGTTCATAAGTCCAACTTGTTCAACAGTTAAAAGGGCAATAAACAAAATCGCTTTATTAACATATCCTAAGGATAAGCCAATGAATGATAATACAGTTGTTTTGATTGCGTCTTTTTGAACTACTCCCATGCGTTGGTAAAATTAGTCAATATCTCTTTGAAGAAACAAACGCGGTTTTTGAATACACAAATTTAAACTTCAATAAACTTTATTTCCTTCAAACCATAAGCCTCTACCCTACTTCCTTTATCCACAAGTAATTTCCCTTCGTTTGTAGTTCCTACGATTTCTCCACTGAAAATTCCAACTTCATCACAAAAGGTGGAACGCTGATTTTTTAAGTATAAATTCGCTTCGTACTTGTCTTTTAATTGGTCGAAGTTTGCAGCATTTACCAAATCAAATTGTTCGTTCATTGCCTTAATCAACCCATTCAAAACAAGCCGAGGAATAGGACTTTCTTTAACCTCATTGCATATACTTGTTGCGTTCAGCCCTTCAAAATTTACTTGATTGACATTTAATCCGATTCCAATAATCGAACAGTGAATAGTTGAACCTTGCAATTGATTTTCGATTAAAATTCCTGCAATTTTCTTTCCTGAAACAAAGAGGTCATTCGGCCATTTGATTTTGGCTTCAATGTTAAATTTTCTTAATGTTTCCAAGAGTGAAAGACTCGTTGCCCATGTTAAAGCAGTTTGCATTGCAACTGACAGATTGTCGGGTTTAAAAACGAAGGAACAAAGCAAGTTTTTCCCTGATTCAGACAACCAAACATTTCCCCTTTGTCCTTTTCCTTGTGTTTGTTGGTCTGCCAATATTACCGCTCCATTTTGACAAAGGTTCTCTGAAAGCAACTTGGCAGCAAAATTGTTGGTAGAATCAATATTAGATAAATGAATAATTTCTTTTCCAAAAAGTGCTTGCTTCACAGTATTACTTTAAAGGGTCGGGTCAAAATTAAAATTTATCCCTTAGATTTGTGAATCAACTAAAAATTAAATGCGAAAGACAAAAAGTATAACAGAATCAGAATTATTATGCAAAGCCATTGTAGAAGGCATGCAAGAAAATAAAGCAAAAAACATAGTGGTATTAGATTTGCGTCATTTAACAAGTGCGGTAAGTGACTTTTTTGTTGTTTGCACAGGTGATTCAAATACACATGTTGATGGTATTTCAAATGCAACTGCTCGTCATACACGTAAAGTTTTGCAAGAGAAGCCTTGGCACATCGAAGGAAAAAACAATAGTGAGTGGATTTTGTTAGATTATATCGACGTTGTTGCACACATTTTTTACAAAGACGCAAGAGGATTTTACCAAATTGAGGATTTGTGGGCAGATGCAATCCGTACAGATATACCAAATTTAGATTAAGAGAATTATGTCAGAAGAAAAGAAAAAAAATCCGTTTTCAATTTACTGGATTTACGCTGCCCTTGGGGTGGCTTTGATTGCCTTTCAGATTTACATGAACACAGGTGGTCACGCAACTATTAAAAACCGCGAAACATTTTTTGAGCTTGTTGATCAAGGAGGAGTGAAAAATGTTCGAATCGTTAATCAAAGTCAAGCAGATTTCAAGTTAACAGCAAAAGGTCTAGATATCGTTAAAAAAGCGACGAAAGGTGAACTTGCTGAAATGAAAAAAGCATTGAAAAAAGAAACTTCCGTTAAGGGTAAAGAAATCACTTTTGAGCTCGAAAATATAGGAAATCATGCGAATTTTGAAAAGTCATTAGAAGAAAGAGGGTATAACAATTATCAAAATGTCAACGAGGTTAATTACGTTGCGCAAATTTTAAGTTACTTGTTACCTTTTGCTTTAATTATTATCATCTGGATTTTCGTTATGCGCCGCATGGCTGGTGGCGGAGGAGGTGGCGGAGGTCAAATCTTCAACATTGGTAAATCGCGCGCTCAAGTGTATGAGAAAGGTAAAACTACAAACGTAACTTTTAAGGATGTTGCTGGTTTACAGGGCGCTAAAGAGGAAATAGTAGAAATTGTCGAGTTCTTAAAAAATCCGAAAAAATACACTGAGTTAGGTGCAAAAATTCCAAAAGGTGCCTTGCTTGTTGGTCCTCCAGGAACGGGTAAAACCTTACTCGCAAAAGCAGTTGCTGGTGAAGCAAAAGTTCCATTTTTCTCTCTGTCAGGTTCTGATTTCGTAGAAATGTTTGTAGGGGTTGGTGCTTCGAGAGTACGTGATTTATTCCGTCAAGCGAAGGAAAAATCACCTTCCATTATTTTCATTGACGAGATTGATGCAATTGGTCGTGCAAGAGGTAAAAACAACGGTTTCAACTCCAATGACGAACGCGAAAACACCTTGAATCAATTATTGACTGAAATGGATGGTTTTGGTACCAATTCGGGTGTAATCATTATTGCTGCAACCAATCGTGCGGACGTTTTAGATAGTGCTTTAATGCGTGCTGGACGTTTCGACAGACAGATTTATGTGGACATGCCAGATATCAATGAACGTAAAGAAATTTTTGCAGTTCATTTAAAGCCAATTAAGTTAGAAGCAAATATTGACATCGATTTCTTGGCAAAACAAACTCCTGGTTTTTCTGGAGCAGATATCGCAAATCTTTGTAACGAAGCAGCTTTAATTGCAGCGAGAAAAGATAAAAAACAAGTTGAAAAACAAGATTTCTTAGATGCTGTTGACCGAATAGTTGGCGGTTTAGAAAAGAAAAATAAAATCATTACTCCAGAAGAGAAAAAATCAATTGCCTACCACGAAGCTGGTCATGCGACAATTTCTTGGTTGCTAGAGCATGCACATCCATTGGTGAAAGTTACAATTGTTCCTCGTGGGCAATCATTAGGTGCTGCTTGGTATTTACCTGAAGAAAGAAGCATAACGACGACTGAGCAAATATTAGATGATATGTGCTCTACTTTAGGTGGTCGTGCGGCTGAATTAGTAACTTTTGGTAAGATTAGTACTGGTGCTTTAAGTGACTTAGAAAAAGTAACCAAACAAGCTTATGCAATGGTTTCAATCTATGGTTTGAACGACAAAATTGGTAATATTTCTTACTACGATTCACAGGGCAGAGATGCTTTCACAAAACCGTATTCGGATAACACAGCAAAAACAATCGATGAAGAGGTAAGTAAATTGATTGAAAGTCAATATCAACGTGCGATTCAATTGTTGAAAGATAATAAGGAAAAATTACAAGCTTTAGCTGATAAACTCTTGACTTCTGAGGTTATTTTCAAAGAAGACTTAGAAGCAATTTTTGGAAAACGTCAGTGGGACAAAGAAGCAACAATTGAAGTAAATGCAACGGTTGTTGAAGGTCACGTTACTGAACAAGCATCCGTTTCAAGTGAAGAAACAAATAACGATACAGAAGATTCAAAAAAATCCTCTGAGTCTGATAATCACGTTCCTTACTAATGGATTGGGTTTGCGTTTTTACTAGTACTGATGTTTTTCTTTTCGAGCAACTAAAAATGGTGCTCGATGCGGAAGAAATAATTTTTCGAGAACGCAATACTGTATCTTCCATGTACAACAATTTTGGTTCGTACGAACTATATGTAAGTACTGAAGACAAAGAAAAAGCTGAAAAATTAGTGAAAGATGCTACTGGGTAATTTAGGTACAAGAGCGATAACAGGCGCAGTTTTTGCCACTGTGGTGATTGGTTCTATTCTTTGGAATCCTTACGCAATGTCCTTGGTGTTTTCTGTATTTATGGTGCTTGGGCTGATTGAATTTTACCGCATGTTCAAAAATGATTCAATCGTAAGTGTTAGCTCAGAAATCGGCATTTTTATAGGATTATTCATCTTTACTTTATTAATTGGAATTAGTGCCAAAGTGCTACCAATTATTTCAATAACAGTAATTTTTCCATTGTTTTTCACCTTGGTGCTGAACGAATTGTGGAAGAAAAAAGAGCATCCAATTATCAATATTTCAGTATTAGTTTTTGGAATTATTTATGTTGTTGTTCCTTTTTACCTGACGATTGATTTGAACTTACGCGACACATCTTACATGCCCGCAATTGTTGGAATGTACTTGTTGATATGGGCAAATGATTCTTTTGCTTACTTGACTGGACGCGCCTTTGGAAAAACAAAACTTTTTGAACGTATTTCTCCAAAGAAAACATGGGAAGGCACAATTGGCGGAATTTTCTTTACTTTGCTTTTCGGCTACATTATTGGCGCATTTATCAATAAGGGAGAAGAAGTCTTTTGGATGATTTCAGCTATTATTATTGCTCCATGTGCTATTTATGGTGATTTGTTAGAATCGCTATTTAAACGGAGTTTAAACATTAAGGATACGGGCTCAATTCTACCAGGTCATGGAGGAATTCTCGATCGCTTTGATGCTGCATTGTTCGCAATACCATTTTTTTATTGCTGGTCAATGATTTATAATTACTGGTAAATTTAACTTATGACATTACACAGAGAAGGTTACGGAATCATGTTAGGTACGTTAGTTTTAGTTTCAGGCTTAAGTGCTCTAAACTATTGGGGCTTCACCAAACATGAACTTCTGCCACTTTTTATACTTGCTGAATTAGTATTAGTGACGTTTTTGGTTTTGGTGGTTCAGTTTTTTAGAATTCCATCACGTGTTTGTCCATTTGGTGAAAATGACATTGTATGCCCTGCCGATGGCAAAATAGTGGTTGTTGAAGAAACAACAGAAAACGAATATTTCAAAGACAAACGAATTCAAATTTCGATTTTCATGTCGCCTTTGAATGTACACGCTAACTATTTTCCAATCAGTGGAGTAACAAAATACGCTAAATATCATCCAGGATTGTTTTTAGTAGCGTGGCATCCTAAAAGCAGTACAGACAACGAACGGACAACCTTTGTTGTTGAACATAAAAACGGTGTGGAAATTTTGTTTCGCCAAATTGCAGGAGCAGTAGCAAGGAGGATTTGTTACTACACAGAAGTAGGAAGTCCAGCAAAGCAAGCAGAAGAATTTGGATTCATTAAATTTGGTTCAAGAATTGATGTTTTTCTTCCACTTGGCACAAAGATTGACGTCAAAGTTGGAGACGTTGTTAAAGGAAAGTTAACGCGCTTGGCGACATTTAAATAATTTATTAACTTTACAAAAAATAGGAACTATGAAAAAGATTTTTTTAGCATTGGCATTGACCACATTTGTTGGTTCTATGGCTTCTACAGCTTATGCAGCTGTTAACGGAGTTGAAGTTGTTAAACACGACGACAAAAAGAAAAAGAAAAAGAAAAAAGCAGCTTGTTGCGCTTCTAAAACGAAAGCATCTTGCTCTTCATCAGAACAAAAAGCTTGTTGCGCTAAAAAAGCAGCAAACTAATTAACAATCTTTAATAGATTTTAAACCACCGTCGAAAGATTGGTGGTTTTTTTTATGCGAACATTTTAGATTTAAAAGAAATTATTGGTTAGAAAAAACGATTAAAAGAGGGGTAAATTGATGTTTCTCCAGAAAACCAATAGCTGAATTTTACCCTAAAAATGGTATTTCATAAGGCGAAAAAAACACCGTACTTTGTTGTCTAAATCAAATTTATGTTTTCGAATTTTCAAACCTATCAAACTAAGGAAGTAACAGTTTTTACAAACCAACAACTTACAATAAGAGAATTAAAAGAAGCGCATGTTTTTTTCTTGGAGAAAATAATTCCTGAAATTGAATTACACTTTTTAACAGTTGCTCAACAATGTACCCTTTCAGAAAAAGTAAGAATCCATGCCTATTTGATTAAATTCTATTCCTTCACTCGTGCGCTTAGTGATCATATTTTGATGGAAGAGCAATTTATTTTTCCATTTCTTGCGGGAAAAAGTTTGCCTTCAGAAAAAGAGGCTGTAATTCATTTTATCGAACACCACGAAGATTTTGAACAACAATTGCAAGCGCTTGTGACAGAATTAGTAAATGAATTATCTGAACTAAATCATTTAATGGCTTTTAGAATGTTGGCACTAAAACTTCATCGCTTCAACGAAAAATTGTTGGAACACGCTCTTCTAGAGGAAAGTTTGTTTTAAAAGAAATGAGAATTGAGTTTTCTTTAATTTTCATTTTCTAAAAAAAGAAACATTTTTTTTCTTTACTTTTCTTAACCTTTTGATTAAGCAATCGACTATTATTACTCCAAAAAGTAAAACTAAAGGCAAAACAGGTAAAGTATAACGTTCTTCGATTCCTCGTTGGAAATAGATTAGATAAAAGCAATAAAATAAAACTCCCAAAACCAATAAGCGAACTTGATAATTTTTGCCGACAAAAAAGACGAAAGGAAGCAAAATAAAAGCCAATGAATGAATGAAAAAACAAACATAGCGTAATAACTCCATCCAAATTGTTCCTCGATAGGCATGTTGAAATTGATGCAGCGAAAGGTTGGAATGAAAAACAAGCGATTTTGAAACTTTAAATGGTGTTCTCAAGTGATATTCTATTTTATTCTTGCTTCGAAATTTTAGAGCTAAACGTTCAAAATTTTTCTGTGCCCGGACCTCTTCTTTGAATAAAAAAGAAGGCATTTTTTTTCGCGCATCGAAATAAGGTTTTTGAACCAAAATAGCTTTACGATACAACTCAAATGCCCAAATCAATTCTTTTTCACCAAGGGATTTCACTACGTTTTTAGGAATTTGAGCTACTACTTTATCGATTTGCTTTTGGGAAGTATCCAATGCCATTGTTGCTTCCCAAAAAGGTACAACCGTTTCGTGAAAATGTGCACCGTTTGATTCCCAGCCTTTAAACATGTTCCATAACGATTCGTGTGGTTTGCGAAAAACACCGGGGATTTCATTTTGATAAATAGGATGTAAACCAATCCATTTTCCAAGTTCAATCTTTGATTTTATCTGCCACGAAACAAGACCTGATAGCGAGATTGAAAGGAAAAGTAAAGTATTTAAAACAGTGGTTACAAGTCCTTTTTGGCGAAACCAAGTAATAAGTAAACCCAAAGCGAAAAAAGGTAAAAAGAAAATCAAAAAAGGACGAACAACCAGTAAAACTGCAACAACACTTCCAGCTAGAAAAAGATATAACAATTGATACCTGACCTCATTTTCAGCGTTTAACTTTAGCAAAAAATAAATAGAAATGAGTAACAAAGCCGGTGTAATTCCCTCTGTCAAAGTGTAATATAAAAACCCCATCGAAAATGGCAAAAGACCATAAATCAAAGCAGTAATCGCCGACAACCAATTGGATTTTGTGAAAAATAAAGCGATCTCGAAAAGACAAAAAACAGAGAAAGCAAATAAAACGCATTGAACTGATTTAAGCACGAATAATCCATTTGATTTACCTCCCAAATTTAAGCTGAAATAATAGAGTAAACCATAGCCAGGAGGTCGAATCGAAGAGGCAAATTTCTCATATTCAGTCTCGTTTTTTCTACCGTTTTTATACAATCGCTGGTAAGGATTCAGATAGCTAGCATCGTCTTCGGTGATTACAGTTTGATTTTCACGAAGTGGAATACCTGCAACTTTTAGGTTTTTTATATTTAGTTCGTTCCAAAAAAATGCACTCAATAAAGCAAGTAAGGCTATTGAAATTGGAACGATTTTATTGAACATAAATGAAAAAGTATCGCTAAAGATAAAAACTATTTCGACAATCTGTGTTATATTTTGATTAACAGATAGTTACTGAAAAGTTTTATTAGTTAAAACCTCTTTATATGTTATCCAAAATTAATTTAAACGTGTTTTTCCCAAATCTGAATCAATTCAACCAATGTTTTAACTGCTTTTTGCATGTCTTGAACACTTACATATTCGTGTTTGGAATGAATTGCCATTTCGCCTGTGAAGATATTCGGACAAGGTAATCCCATAAACGACAAGCGCGAACCGTCTGTTCCTCCTCTAATAATCGTACGTTTTGGTTCTATTCCAGCTTTCAACATTGCTTGTTCAACATAATCCGTAACGAAAGGAACTTCTTGCAAAATTTCTTTCATGTTGCGGTATTGCTCAATTACTTTAAAATCAAAACTTGTCCCAGGATATTGATTAACAATACTTTCGGTAATACGTTTCAATTCAGTTTCGTATTCTTCTAATTTCGAGGTTTGGTGGTCACGAATGATAAATTGTAAGGTTGCTTGTTCCAAACCGCCTTCGATAGATGTTGGATGCACAAATCCTTCGCGATGACTTGTTGTTTCTGGCGACCAGCGATCTTTAGGTAATGCCGCAACCACTTCAGAAGCAAGTTTAATCGCATTTACCATTTTATTTTTAGCATATCCTGGATGTGCACTAATTCCATGGAACGTAATTTTAACCGCATCAGCTGAAAACGTTTCATCTTCGATATCGCCTAATTGCCCACCATCTAATGTATAACCGTAATCGGCGTTTAATTTTTTCATATCCAATTGTTCAACACCGCGACCAACTTCCTCGTCAGGCGTAAACAAAATGCGCACGTCACCGTGTTTCACTTCAGGATGTTGCACCAAATATTGAACGAAATCCATGATGATCGCGATGCCGGCTTTGTCGTCAGCACCTAATAAAGTCAAACCACTTGCTGTAATCAAATCGTCACCTATTTTCGACTTCAAATAAGTATGTTTTTCAGTAGTGATAATTTGTGTTTCATCATCTGGAAGCACGATTGGCGTTCCGTCATAATTGCGATGAACGATTGGTTTTACGTTTGTTCCACTACAATCTGGCGCTGTGTCCATGTGAGAACAAAAACAAATTGTTGGCAGATTTTTATTTTCTGAATTTGATGGGACAGTTCCAAAAACGTAGCCCCATTCGTCCATTTCAGCGTCTGCGACACCTAAATATTTCAATTCTTCTACTAACACTTTAGCTAAATCTTTTTGCTTCATCGACGAAGGAAATGATTCAGAATTTGGATCGGCAGTGGTATCAATTTGAACGTATTTTAAAAATCGTTCCTCAACGCTAAAAGAATAAGACATGTTAAATGAGTTTTTTTTCAAATGTAGTGAGAATTCAAGAAATGATAGAATAGTGATGCAAAATGAATTTTAATAACTCATCCCAAAATGCCAAAGTGGAATAGTATTCAAGTAACCGAACTCAATGTCGTCTTTTACGATGAATGCATTTTTTAAGTCAAAGATTTGCTTTTTGGTTTTACTTTTTCCTCCAACTTCAAAAATCGCATCTTCAATTTGAAAATCTGCCGAAATGTGTGAAGTAACTTTATGTTCCAAACTCATTTGATTGAGAAAAAATGTTTCTCTTACGTTACCCAAGTCTGTAGCTGTTGAACCTATTGCATACATCAAATTCGGATTATCCAAGTAAATTTTATCTGTTTTACCAAGCATTCTTAATCCTTCTAATTTATCTCTCAACTGCATACTGATTCCTGCTTTTTCAAAATAATATAAAAAATCAACAATCTGATTTCTATGCACATCCACTAACTCAGAAATCTTGGTAAAATTGGGTTTGAAAGGAACACTTTTCGCAATAATTGAAAGTAAAAGTTTTAGCTTATAAGCTGTTGATACGTTCATTTTTGCATAAATTGGAATATCTGTTTCAATGGTCATAATCAAAATGTTATTCAATTTTTGAGTATAATCTGGCTCATTAAAAAAGGGATAGTAACCTTGTTTTAAATAGTTTTTAAAATGCATTAAAGGAAATTCTATACCTTTCAATTCTACTTTATTTTGCAGGATTTCTTCCAAGGAATAGCTCTTCAAACTCAGTCCTTGCGAAAGATTTAGGTATTCTCTAAATGATAAGCCTTGCAAGTGATACGTTATCACTCTTCTGCTCAAATCATCCGTTCCTTTGTATAAATCTAAAATGGATGAACCTGTAAAAACAATCTTTAACTTTGGTAAATTGTCGTACATCATTTTGATTTCCTTTGACCAATTTGGGTACTTATGAATTTCGTCAATGAATAGATTTTCACCACCATTCAACTGAAACTGATAAGCTAAATCATACAAGGTATTTGTCGAGAAATAAAAGTCATCGGCACTTACGTATAATGCTTTTGTGATTTCATAGTTAAGTTTTATTTGCTGCAATAATAGCGTAGTTTTACCAACTCCTCTTGCGCCAAGAATAGCAACAATTCGATTTTCCCAATTTATTTTCGGATGCAAATACCTTAAAAGTGTCGTGTCAGTTCTAGCTAACAAAGCTCTATATTGTGTAATTATTCTTTCCATTTTATGTTATTTGAAACAAAAATAACACTTATCGCTGAATTAATTAAGCATATTATATAAAATATTGCATATTTAAATTAGCGAATTTTGGTTTTTTAGCTGTGTATGATTAGCGAAAAAATGGATTAATTGTTTTAAATGGAGTGAAAATTTGAGAAACGATTTCAATAGTTATTTGAAATCAATGTATCTTCATCAACCATTTTAAGGATTTACAATTTATTACCCAAAAATTTGTTTTAATTTTACCATATCCCAAATGAGGGAAATTTATTGGAAATAAAATTAGCGTTTGCTAAACAACCTGTGTCTGAAAAGACGAAATTTCAAAATCCACAGGGAAGTTAAAGTGAAACGCTCACGTCAAGGCGTGGGCGTTGCTTTGCTTTGTGGGTTAGGGCTTCGTCTCCCTCAGATACAAGTAAGGCAACTGTCCCACGCTTCTTTTTTTGTATAAATCACTGAGGGACGAGTGAATCAAAACAAAAAAAATGAAATTTTTAAAAAATGATTTGCAAAACGTAACAAGAGATTTATGTTTGGTGTTTTTCTTTATCTATGGATTTAGCACTTTTAGCCAAGATACACTAATGTTGAAAATTAATGTTAAAAAAATAGTTAAAACGATAGATTTTAATGATGATTTCCTTGCTTGTGTAGATTTCCCAAGTGGCGATAAAGTTTTTAATTTTGCAATATATGAAATTTCAGAAATTAGATTTGCTAATGGTGATGTTTATAAAAATGAAAGTCCTTTAATAGTAAAAAATCCAAACAAAGAATCCAATACAAATGCAGTTGCGAATGAATGTGATATTATTATATTTAAAAATGGCAATGAAGTCAAATCACACATTATTGAGGTTTCAAATAATGAATTAAAATATAAAAAACACGACTTTTTAGATGGACCTACGTTTGTTGTAATGAAATCTGATATTTTTATGATTAAATATAAAAATGGAACTAAGGATATTATTAATATTGAAGGACAAAAGGATAAAATTGAAAATAATCTTTTAAACAAATCAGATGGTGAAATAGCCATTCAAGCTAGAAGAGATGCCGATGAATACTTTCCAAGACCGGGCGCATTTTTAGCAGGTTTTTCAAGTATTATCTTAACTCCAATTATTGCATTGATTCCTACTATTATTGTTTCTTCAAGTGAACCAAAAGAGTCAAATTTGAATTTTCCAAACCAAGAACTTTACTACAAAAACATACAATATCAAAATGAATATCGTAGAGAAGCTCATAAATTAAAAAAGAAAAGAGTTTGGGGAGGTTATGGTCTTGGTGTTGCAATTAATGTTGTTTTGTCACTATTCATTATTTATAGATAATAGCTTAATTAACTTTTAACTATAATGAACATTATAGTCAATTTTAAATATAGAAATTATAAGAAAATCAATTTATATAACTTTGAGAATTATCACAACAATATAGATCGTAACTCCTGTAACTCCAACACTTTTTCGGCATTTCCGATTTGTTGGAACGAAGCGATGAGGTTTGAAAACATTCGCTTCATGATAGTGGAATTGGAACACGGTTCGAAAAACTCGCGATTGTAGGATAGTTTATTCTCGTTTAGAAAATCTTTTATTTCGTTGGTGTCGAAAATTACACCTTTTGAAAAAGCATTGATGTAGAATAATACGCCAAACTCATTCTGTTCATTAATCATAAAACTTGAGCGCTTTTCGTCCATATAAGCCAAGACAAAGTGATTCGGTAAATTGACCCCATAAACAGGTATGTCTAATGATTGGGCAACTATGCTATAAATCAAGGATAAACTCAAAGGATTTCCTTTTTTAGATTCTAAAACAGTATTGATATATGAATTTACAGGTGAATTATAGGTTTTTGTATCTCCATGAAAACCGTGTACACCAAAGAAAACACGGTTAAAAATCTTAATCTGTTCAAAAGCCGTTTGATTGTTATTGAGCTCTAGCCAAACATCGCGACGAATAGCCTGAATGGTATTTCGTACAAACTCTTCGTCTACCCCTGGATACTGATATCGCGCAATAATTAAAGCACCTTCTAATAAATCTTTTTCCGAGGAGTTTGCCCAAGATTGAACTTGTGCTTTGATGGATTCAAATTGAATTTCGTGAATAATTTTTTCAACGCGCGACTGAAAAACCATTCCATAGTAACTGCTGCCCCACGAGCTTTCTAAATACGGAATTGCTTCATCTCCATATTGTTTGAGTTGGTCGCGCACGTGTTCGTAGATGTTGTCATCAGGATCATCAATCAACTGAACCAATGCTTTAATAGAAGTATTTGCAATCATCACTTTACAAATGTATTTCATAGCAGGTGAGATTTCAATTCAAAAAAAATTCTTTATCAATGACAAAATGTTAATTGAATTGTAACCTTAGTAGATTTCTACCGTTTACCTGATTCAGGATCTAAATTAACTTTGCTACAGGTTGGTTTATTAAAAGAGGCTTTCGAGCCTCTTTTTTTTTATTTTTGTTTCATGAAGCTACTTTTCCAACTATCGTTTGCATTGCTTATTTTGTCTTGTAAAACGCAACCAACCAATCAAAATACTGACGCATCAGTCGCAGATTCAAGTCCTAAATACACAGGAATTGTTCACGTAAATAAAGACAACTGTCCAAACTACATTGAAATCACTAGTGGTCCAGAAATTGAAAGTCCAAAAAAAGTGTATGCAATGAATTTAGCGAAGAAATACTTGAAAGAAGGAAAACAATTGCGTTTTAATTTCACGTACAGTAAAGCTAAAAATCCAGAAGGATGTAACGTGGAAGCGGTTGTTGTCTTGACAGATATTTCAGTGAAAAAGTAAACTCGTTAGCTTTTGTAAGGCTTGATTATTTTCTTTACTCGTAAATGCTTTGTCAATTTTTTGTTTTTCTCGTTTTGTCAAACGCCATGAAAGCGAAATGTGATCATCTGTTTTTTCTCTTAAATTAAAAGTGACAATGTGCACAGGAAACTTGAAACTTTTGGTGCATAATTTCATCAATTGCTCTTGGTCAAAATCTTGCGTGCGTGTAAAGTTCACAATCATATTACCAAAAGGGAGCGTGATTTTATCCAATAAATTTATTTCGTGGTAAGATTCATCGTTCAAAACACGTTTAGTGTCTCTTGTTTCAATTACAATTACACCAGAAGTATTTTTTTCAATCCATTTACTATTGGCAAAAAGGTAATCAATCGTCACTTTTCCTCCGTAATTGTCTCTGATTCCTGCGTCCATCAATTGGATTTCTGGTTTTGTTGGCATCGTCATCATTGGCATAATAAATGGAAACGAAGCGTTTGCTCTCAGTACGGAAGAAAAGCGAATTTCACCTGGATTATTACTTTTGAAAAAGGTTTGATAATCAATGTTTTCATACGCTGATGAACCGCCTCTCAAACCAACCATGAAACTTAAGTTTTGGGAAGACATCAACAATCTTCTTCCATCGTTAACAATTGTTGGACTAAAAATCATTAAAGGAACTAAACTTTTGTATTCGTATTCTTTGTAATAACTTAAAGGATGTTCCAAATAATTATCCAAATTTTGGTGCAAATGCTGCTCAAAGGCAACACCTCTTTCCTGCGTGTATGAATGATTGTTATACTTAAATTGTTTATAGCGCATTAACAAATCACTTGTGGAGGCAGAAAAAGCTAGTTTATTCAATAAATCTTTGGATATTTTCTGTTTAAATTCTTGGTTACTTTTCGTTTTTAAAGTCCCTAAATTTCTTCTAAGCATCAGTTCTCGGTAATAGGCAGCGCCAACCATGCCACCAGAAGCACCTGTTATTAATTGCATTTGCTTTGAAACGTTTCCGTTGGTGATTGAGTCACAATTACTAAGGACCACAAATGTCCATAATGCACTCCGCGAACCACCACCTGAAGTATTGAGAATGATTAACTTTGGTTTAGCGATATTTTGTCTTTTCTTCCAATTGTTTAACGTTCCATTAATTGCGATATGTGAATCGGTTAGGTCTCCTTGTTCTTTGCCATTTACAGCTATTTGTGCAACTGTATATTCAACACGTTTTTTGGAAGAATAATCCAAACCAATGGCGTAACTCGTGTAGCGAAACAAGGGAGTAACTGTACTTAAATATGTCATGAGTAAAATCGAACCAAAAATGAGCGGATAGCCCCAGCGATGAAACCAAGCTAAAAATGCACTAAATAACATGGCCAAAATCGTTAAAAGTGTTACGATACTCATTGCAGCGGGCATTTCAAAGAAGGTGTAATTTCTAAAAAATCCCATTCCAAGGAATGAAAGAATCGTGATAGCTTCAAACACAAACACATTAATGCGATTGTCGGCATAGATTTGCTCTATCAAGTCTTTTTCTAAATGATCAACACTTCGACTTTTATAGATTTTAAAATTCTTCCCGATATAATAACACGGACGTTTTGTTTCGGCACGGAAATAATTGTACCATTTTTCGTTTTTGTTATTTGTTAAAGAGGCAATAATTTGTTCATTCGTATCAGGTTCGTCGTCGTCTTTATCTCTGTTTTTTCTCAGCGGAAAGAAGTACAAAATCGACAGCATAACGAAAATGAGCAAACCTCCAACGAAGGAAAAATTATACAAAACGATATCAATGGTTTCGGTCAACTCCTCTTTTGACTGAAAAATAGACATGTGATAAAGATAAATCCCAGTGAAAAGTATCGGTAAAATAGAGTTATTGATGCAAAATCGAAAGAAAGGCGTTGAAACTACTACCAAAAAAGGAAAGCGAGGACTTAACTTGGCATAACTGTAGGTGTTGAAAGCCATTGTAAATCCTCCGAAGCTAAAACCAAGCAGCATAAACCCCCAAATGTTAACCTCACCAAGGTATTCAGGAGAGTAAAACAAAAATGGCACGCCGAAAAATGAACCGAGGGATTCTGTGACAACAGCAAAGAGAAGTACCCAAAAGATTAATCCAAAAAAATTGTATTTCAAATGTGCGATTAACAAGCGGATCGGAAAAAAATCGCGGATTAAAAGAATTCGGCTTAACATAGGGTTGATTTTCTCTAAATGTAAGAATAAAATAAATCGTTAATTCAAATCAGAGAAAAAAACTTAGAGAAATAAACAAAGGATGATTTATCGAAGAATTTCAATTGTTTTATGAAGTCTTTTCATTCCCT
This sequence comes from Crocinitomicaceae bacterium, assembly GCA_044372955.1. Taxonomy (GTDB): domain Bacteria; phylum Bacteroidota; class Bacteroidia; order Flavobacteriales_D; family Crocinitomicaceae; genus UBA952. Next base: position 27,149 of record JBILQY010000002.1, read on the forward strand.
CACAAAATCCCTTACAAAATACGAAAGCGTTTTTCCAACCACTCTCTTTTCCAATTCTGTTTTGGGTGCTGCCTCCGGAAAGTGCATGTAAGCTACCTCGGACTTGTTTCGATTTAAAACCAAACACAAGCTTCGAATTTGATCTACTGAAAAACCACTTGGAGAATATGCTGAACTTGGCATAAAGGCAATGGCATCCATATCTATTTCAATTCCAATTTTTCCAACTGAAGCAAATCGTTTTAACACCTGTTGAAAATCAGCTTTTAAATCGCTGTTTCCTTGAAGATAATCTTCATAAAAAGAATTAAAGCAATTGTGAGCGTTTAAAAAATCCAAAATAGTTTGATTATTGTAAGCTTCATGTAAACCCAATACAGCGTAGTTTTCAATCGTCATTTCCGTTAAAGCAATCGAAAAAGAATTTCCACTGTGGCGACCTTCCACTTTTCTGCAGTCAGCATGTGGGTCGATATTTATGACACTTAAATTATTGGTTTGAGCTGCCCAACGCATTAAAGGCAAAGCATTGTTGTGACCACCACCAATCACAATCGGAATTTGATCGGTGCGTAAGTGCTGATTTAAAATATCCACCACAAAAGCATCTAATTCTTCGACTAGCAAACGTGCCTCTAAACTACCAACTTCAGTTCCTGTGTACTTAATCGAACCGAGAATTGCTATTTCTTCTGCAAAAAATCGTTGGTGAACTTGGGTGTTTAGAAAATTAGTCAAGAAAGCTAACCATGCATTTTCACTTCCAGAAAAACCATTATTCGCAACAGGACCAATACTTTCTTCTATTCCAAGTAGCACATATTTTGCTTTTGAAACTTCTTGGAAAGCAATCGCCTCCCCTACTCTTTTTTCACCTTCGCGTTTCAAAAAAAAAGAATTTATTTTCTCGCTTGAACTACTTTCAAAGACGAAATGCTTGTTTTTACTAGTTGTCATTTTCTGAAGAAAAAAGGGCTAAAAAATCAGTTGGTGCAGCAATTGGTTTCATGGTACTTGCACTTACAAAAACAAGCGTCGTTTGTGCCGCTATGATTTTTTGATCGGCCTCGTTAAAAATTTCATAAGTGAAATAAATCCGCGTTCCTTCAATTTTTGTGATGGTGGTATGAATGAACAACAAATCGTCGTACTTGGCAGGAAGAAAATACTTGATTGAAAATTCAAGAACGGGAAGCATCACTCCATTTTCTTCCAACGACCGATACGAAATGCCTTTATTGCGCAAGGCTTCCACGCGTCCCACTTCCAAAAAAGAAGCATAATTTCCATAATAACAGTAACCCATTTTATCCGTTTCACCATAGCGAACACGCAGCGAATGGATAGAAGTAAAATTTATTTCCATGTAATTTCTTAACGACATTTTTAATTCAAACAAATGTAAAATTTTTCACTTAGCCCTCGCTTTTTTTTCTATATATTTGATAATCAAAAAAATTTCTAAAGTCACTTCAACGATTTTTACGATTTAAATTTTATACTGTATAATTTTTTAAAAAATCAAGGGGCATTCCGTTTTTTTTATAACTTTTTTATACAAACATTTGTACTCTCAAAATTTCAACAGTGAAACGTTCATAAAAATAACGTTGTCTGGTCTTTTGAAGCTAAACAGAAATAAAACAAATTAAAAATATGAGTAATAATCACGAAAGTGCATGGGAATCCTGCTTAAAAGTTATTAAAGACAACATTTCTATTCAAGCTTTCAAAACTTGGTTTATGCCAATCGTGCCGATCAAGTTGGAAAATAGTATTTTAACTATCCAAGTGCCTTCTCATTTTTTCTATGAATGGTTGGAAGAGCATTATATTACTTTACTGAGAAAAGTTGTGAAAAAGGAAATCGGTGCAGAAGGAAGTTTGGAATACAGCATCGTTATGGAGAACAATTCTTCATCTGCAAGCCCTTACACGGTTAAAATACCTACAAATAACTCTGGTTCTCTGAAAAATGCTCCTGTGAATGTCCCAATCGACATGAATGAGAAGCAAATTAGAAATCCTTTTATTATCCCAGGATTAAAAAAGGTAAATATTGAATCAAATCTTCAACCGAAACATACTTTCGAGAATTTTATCGAAGGTGAATGCAACCGTTTGGCACGTGCTTCAGGTTATGCTGTTGCTAACAAACCAGGAGGAACTGCTTTCAATCCATTATTATTATATGGAGGAGTAGGTTTAGGTAAAACACATTTAGCTCAATCAATTGGTATTGCAATTAAAGATATTCACCCAAGTAAAATTGTTCTTTACGTTCAAGCTGAGAAATTTACGCATCAGTTCATAGACGCCTTGAAAAACAATAGAACAAATGATTTCGTACATTTTTACCAAATGGTAGATGTGTTGATAATTGACGACGTTCAATTCTTTACAGGAAAAGAGAAAACGCAAGATGTATTCTTCTCTATTTTCAATCACTTGCACCAAAATGGAAAACAGATTGTCTTAACGTCTGATAAACCACCAATCGAAATGCAAGGAATGGAGCAACGTTTGCTTTCACGTTTCAAATGGGGCTTGTCAGCAGATTTAGGTGTTCCAGATTTAGAAACCAGAATTGCGATTTTAGAGAAAAAAATGCACGGTAGCGGAATCGAACTTCCAAAAGAAGTGGTTGAATACCTTGCTTACTCCATAAATACTAACGTTCGCGAAATCGAAGGTGCATTGAATACGTTATTAGCACAAGCTTCTTTGAACAAAAAAGCCATTACGCTTGAATTGGCGAAACAAATGGTGGACAAATTCGTGAAAAGTACTGCTCGTGAAGTTTCGATTGAATACATTCAAAAAATCGTTTGTGATTACTTCGATTTACCAATTGAAATGTTGAAATCTAAAACACGTAAACGCGAAGTTGTTCAAGCACGTCAGATTTCGATGTTCTTCTCCAAGAAAATGACAAAGTCTTCGTTGGCAAATATCGGAGCACATTGTGGTGGAAAAGACCATGCAACGGTATTGCACGCTTGTAGAACGGTTGTGAATCTTTCTGAAACGGACAAACAATTCCGTCACTACTTGGAAGATTTAGAGAAAAAATTGACGATTCAGTAAGCACATTTTACACTTCAATTCCATGCGAATTTTAATGGTTTGTTTGGGTAATATTTGCCGTTCTCCAATGGCAGATGGACATTTGCGCAAGAAAGTCAAAGATTTGAATTTGGATGTTTATGTAGATTCTGCAGGAACTTCTAAACTACACAAAGGCGAAGCTCCCGATTATCGAATGATTGCTATTGCTGCAAAGTTTGGAACACCAATCGATGATTTGCGAGCAAGACAATTTACGCTCAATGACTTCAAAGACTTTGACCTTATTTACTGCATGGACTTACCGAATAAAAGAAATGTACTCGCTTTGGCAAGAACTGCGGAAGACCGTCAAAAAGTACGTTTGATTTTGAACGAACTTAAACCCAACGCAGATTTAGCAGTTCCCGACCCATATTACGGTTCAATGGCAGATTTTGAAGCCGTTTATGAACTCTTGGACAAGGCAACCGATTGCGTTATAGAAAAAATTAAAGATGGAAAAATTAGGTAAATTGTACCTTATCCCCAATACGCTTGGTGGAGAAAGTATTAGCGACATTATCCCTGCGGATGTAATCAAAATCTCGACTCAAATCCGACATTTTGCAGTGGAAGAAATCAAATCAGCGAGAAGATTGTTGCGCAAAATGGACCGCGAATTTCCGATTGATGATTGCCAATTTACCATTTTAAACAAACGCACCAACGAAGCGGAGTTAATGAAAGTGTTGTTGACTTTAACTAAAGGTAACGATGTTGGAATTATTTCAGAAGCTGGGTGTCCGGGTGTTGCCGACCCTGGTGCGGATTTAGTGGCATTAGCACACACGCAAAACATTATCATTGAACCTTTAGTTGGACCATCTTCTTTTTTACTTGCTTTGATGGCAAGTGGTTTCTCTGGACAGCAGTTTGCTTTTCATGGTTATTTGCCGCGTGAGCGCAAAGAACGCATTCGCAAGTTGAAAGACTACGAAATGGACGCAAAACGCAACGGTACAACTCATATTTTTATGGATACACCTTTCCGCAACAACCACGTTCTGGAAGACATTTTAAATGAACTTGGCGACTCAGCTGAATTGTGTATAGCATCTAACCTTACTAATTTCAACGGAACCGTCCGCACACTTAAAATTTCTGAATGGCGCGAAAACGCCTATGATTTAGGGAAGATTCCCGCAGTGTTTTTGATTGGGGTGAGTCAGTAAATGAATTTAGAATGTAAAATGTAGAATGTAGA
>JBILQY010000452.1:0-8987 GCA_044372955.1 Crocinitomicaceae bacterium
TCTTTAAACACAATTGAATATACAAAGGGTCAAAAAATGCCTATCAGTGAACAAATTGCCTCACGAATTTTATGTTTACCATTATACGTAGGATTGGAATCACAAACTATTGAGTTAATTTCAAGAATTACCAATGAATGAGAATGGGGAGTGGTGGATGTTCTTTGTAATTATTCGTTCGATTTCATTTGATTTTACCTCAAAAATGGGATTGGTTACTATGATGAATTTCGAGATGAAATAAATTAACAATAATTTGCAGTTATAAAATTAATGAGTAATTTTGTAACTCAATGCTATCTACACTAATTACCTCAAAGACAAGAGTACGTTTGTTGGTCAAGTTTTTCTTGAATCCAATAATAAAAGCTTTTTTGAGACAATTAGCTGATGAATTTGGGGAAAGCTCTAATTCCGTTCGTGTTGAATTAAATCGTTTAACAGAGATAGGTTTGTCAGAAAGTTATTCTGAAGCAAAAAATCAAATAAATAAGTTAAAATATTCGTTTTCTTTGTTTTTTCAAATAGAAATGTTTGTAAATGAACTTTTTGGGAAGTTTAAATTAATTGAAGTCTTAAATGAAAGTTTTAAATTATTCCAAAAAAAAACAAAAGTTTAAACATAATTTACAAGGACTTGATTTAATTACTGGAGTTATTCATTAAAGAAAATACTTAAACGAAATGATTAAAAAAGTAGTTAATATGATTTTTATAGTGATTAGGTTTATGACTTTAAAAAGAAATCAAATGTTTATTAATTTAGAAGTGATTTACAACTAGTCATTTTTTTTAGATTTAATGAGTTCTAAGAAATAAAAAAAGAGTTCTCATCTCAAGTGAAGATAGCATAGCGATAAAAATTGATTATGATAAAGTTAATTGACTTACCAAAAATAATAGACAAGAGAGGAAATCTCACTTTTGTTCAAAAAAATATTGGAATACCTTTTGAAATCCAAAGGATTTTTTGGACCTATGATGTTGCTGCTGGAGAAGTTCGAGGAGGGCATGCTTATAAAAAACAAAACGAGGTAATTGGATTAATCTCAGGAAGTGCAGATATTCTTTTTATTTATGAGAATGGAGAAAAACAAAAAATTAGTTTGAATCGACCAGATAAAGCAGTTTTTGTTCCCGCAGGAGTTTGGAGACAACTTGAAAATTTTTCTACCAACGCTGTTTCTATTCATTTTAGTGATTCCTCATTTGATTCAGATGATTATATAAGAGACTTAAACACGTTTATAAAATGATGAATAAGATTAGTGTGTACGACTGTAGTTTGATTCATCTATCAAAAATTGATGTTTCATCAGGATCAATTACTGTTGTGGAAAACAGTGAAAATAGTTTACCATTTCAAGTAAAAAGAGTTTTTTATTTGTATGATATTCCTGCAGGAGAATCAAGAGGGGCTCATGCACATAAAGAGTGTCACCAACTTTTAATTGCTCTAACAGGTGCATTTGAAGTTTTGTTAGACGACGGGAAAAATAAAAGAACAGTTGCTATTAACCAGCCTTTTCTTGGATTGCATATACCCCCTGGTATATGGGCATCGGAACAAAATTTTAGTTCAGCATCAATTTGTTTGGTTTTAACTTCACATGAATATGATGAAATGGATTACATCCGAGATTATGAAACTTTTCTAAAACTTAGAAAATGATTCATTCTTTAGCAGATGTTCACTCTGAGAATATTGGCGAAAACACCAATATTTGGCAGTTTTCAGTCGTACTAAAAGGAGCTTCAATTGGTGATAATTGTAACGTTAACTGTCATTGCTTTGTTGAGAATGAAGTAAAAATAGGTAATAACGTCACTTTAAAAAGTGGTGTTTATGTTTGGGACGGTATTACGATTGAAGACAATGTCTTCGTTGGTCCCAATGCAACTTTTGTAAACGACCCCTACCCACGATCAAAACAACATTTAAGTGAACACCCCAAAACACTATTAAGAAAAGGTTCAAGTATTGGCGCAGGAGCAATTATACTTGGAGGAATTGAAGTTGGTGAATTTGCGCTTGTTGGAGCAGGATCAGTTGTTACAAAGAATGTTCCAGCGAATGCAATAGTCGTGGGAAATCCTGCCAAACAAATAGGATGTGTTAGCGATGAAGGAGAAAAATTAAAAGAAAAAGAGGGGCATTATTATGATGCTGATGGAAATAAATACATTATTGAGAATTTTAAATTAAAGAAACAGTGAAAGTACCTTACTTAGACTTACTAAAAATCAATAAATCTTATTCTGAAGAATTACGTTCAGCTTATGAACAAACAATGGATTCGGGATGGTATATTCTCGGGAAAAATGTAGATGCATTCGAAAAAGAATATGCTAATTACTCACAAACAAAATATTGTATTGGTGTTGCCAATGGTTTAGATGCATTAATTATTTCTTTAAAAGCCTTACAAATTGGAGCAGGTGATGAAGTAATCGTTCCATCGAATACTTATATTGCATCTTGGTTAGCTATCTCATATGTTGGAGCGACACCTATTCCTGTTGAACCAAGATTGGATACTTATAATTTGAATCCAGAGTTAATTGTATCAAAAATCACTTCTAAGACGAAAGCGATTATGGTTGTTAATTTGTATGGGCAAGCCGCTGAACTAGAAGCCATCTGCGACATAGCAAAGCAAAACAATATTGCAGTTGTTGAAGATAATGCACAATCTCAAGGAGCAAAGTATAAAGGAAAACTCACAGGTAGTTGGGGGGATATTAACGGAACAAGCTTTTATCCTGGGAAAAATTTAGGAGCAATTGGAGACGGCGGTGCTATTACCACTTCAAATATTGACTTGCTGAAATTTTGTAGAGTCTTTAGAAATTACGGTTCAGAGGTAAAATATTTCAATGAAATCAAAGGAATAAATTCAAGATTAGACGAGTTACAAGCTGCATTTTTAAGAGTAAAACTGTCAGATTTAAATCGAACAAATGCAATAAGAGCAGATTTTGCAAAAGTTTACGATGAAGCATTAGCAAATGTTGGGGATTTAGTTTTACCAAAAGTTGCGGAAAATGCAACTTCTGTATTTCATATTTATTTAGTTAGAACAAAACGTAGAGATGAACTTGCTGCCTATTTAGCTGAAAATGGAATAGGTACAGTTATACATTATCCAATCCCACCACATTTGCAGGAGGCATATAGTGAGTTGGGGTATAAAAAAGGAGATTTTCCGATTGCCGAAGAAATAGCTGAGACTTGTTTGTCATTGCCTTTACATCAAGAAATGACAAAAGAGGATATTAATTATGTTATTGAAACCATAAAGAAATTCTTTTAATTGTGTTAGATAAAATTTATTTTACGATTTATCTCTACTATTTAATGCTTCGCTCTTTTTTTATCAGAAAGAAAAAAGAAGTATTTAAAAAGACTGAAAAAAGTAAGAGTTTAAAACGTATTTTATTTTTAGAAAATCAACCAGCTATACATGCGGGAGCATATTATAGAGTTGAAATTCTAAAAGAACTATTGAAAGAAAAAGGAGTTGAAGTAGATGTTCATTATCCTTATAATTCAATTGAGTTTACTGAAAAATCAAATTTTAATAAGTACAGACATCACTTAAAAAAGAAATTTGAAATTATTCTAACAGCGTCAAATTATGATTTAGTTATTGTAAGACGTGAATTAGTACATCAGCTTCAATACGGAAATTTGTTTTTAGAAAAATTACTTTTAAGTGTTAATTCTAATGTTGTATTGGATATGGATGATTATATGCCAGATTTAAGAGCTCATCTTTCCAAAGGAAAAAATAGTATTTACAATCGTTTAAATTTTTTCAATCCTAATAAAAATAAAGATTCTTTTGATATTTATAAAAACTACACACTAGCAATCGATGAGTTTCGTGATACATTATTAAACAATAATTCGAAAGTTAATAAGGATAGAATTCATATTTTTCCCATGTGTTTGGATTATAATATTCCTTTAAAAAAGTATACAAGCAAGAATCAAATAGTTGGTTGGGTATCACAATCTATACATTTCAAGCGAATTGATGATTTAGTTGAAAATCTGAATAATGTATATGATAAATATCCTTTTGAATTACTAGTTGTTGCTGATAAGCCTTATGAAAATCAACAATTAAAAGTTCCTGTTAGATTCAAAAAATGGAATTTGAATTCTGAACAAGAAGATATTCAGTCTTTTGATATTGGAATTGCACCGATAGATAGTAATATTGAGGTAAAAAAACGAAAAGGAACTTTTAAACTAGTACAATATATGGCTTTAGGCGTTGTTAGTTTGACTACTTTTATGCCATATAGTGAGAAATTAATTGATGAAGGAGTAAATGGATTTCTGATTAATGAAGAACCAGACTGGGAAGTTAAATTGCTTAGAATATTGAATTTTGATAGTGAAAAAATGAGTGAAATTGGACTTTTGGCATATGAAACTTATTCCACAAGACATAGTATTGATTCTCAATTCGATTCTCTTTTTCAATATTATAAAAACATAATAAGAATATAATTTTAACATTTAGAGATAAACAAAAATTCATGGATATTAAATTTTTCAAAAGAGTATTGGTTTTAGCTCCGCATACAGATGATGGAGAGTTAGGTGCAGGTGGAACGATAAATAGATTAATAAATCAAGGTAGTGAAGTTCATTATGTTGCATTTAGTACCGCTGAAGAATCTGTTCCTAAAGGTTTTCCATCAAATATTTTAGAAATTGAAGTGCGCAATGCAACAAAAGTACTAGGAATTTTACCTGAACATCTTCATATTTTTAAACACAAGGTAAGGAAATTGAATTTTGCACGCCAAGAAATATTAGAGGATTTGGTAAAACTGAAAAGGGAACTCAAACCAGATTTGGTTTTGATGCCTTCATTGAATGATATTCATCAAGATCATTCCACAGTTGCCCACGAAGGATTGAGAGCATTCAAGGATACTACAATTTTTGCGTATGAATTACTTTGGAACAACATTACATTTGAGACTAGATGTTTTATTAAATTAACTGAAGAAAATATAGATACAAAATTTTCTGCATTGCAAGAATATAAATCCCAAGGTTTTAGAGATTATATGTCAAAAGACTTTATTTTTTCTCATTCTCGAACAAGAGGAGTTCAATCAGGGAATCAATATGCAGAGTGTTTTGAGGTTGTTCGATTAATTTTTTAAATTATGTCAAAAAACATTTTGATGTTGCTCGATAACCCGTTTACAAATGATAGTCGAGTTAAAAGAGAAGCACTTGCATTGGTTGAAAATGGATTCAATGTTGTTCTTCTTTGTACAAAGAGAAATAACTTACCTGAAAAAAATGAGGAGGATGGTATTCAAATTATACGACTTTTCACAGAATCCATTTTTGATCCTAAAAAAATTTTCGAACATAAAAAATTAGCAAAAAAAATAATTGAGTTATACAATTTTGATATAATTCATGCACATGATCAAACCATGTTGAACATTGCTGTAGAAATAAAAAAGATAAAAACAAACGTAAATTTAGTTTATGATTCTCATGAATTGTTTCATTCATGGCCGTTAAATAGTTCAAATTTTGATAGTAAACTTATCATGTTAAAATCTATTTTAGCAAGAAAGTATTTTATTAGAAGAGAGTTACGGAATTCTAAGTACATTGATTTTTTGATTACCGTAAACAATTCCTTAGCAGCCAATTTGAAAAAATATTTCAATTTTAATAAAACAATAACTGTAGTTAGAAATTGCCCTGATTATTCTGGTACATTTCAAAAAACAACGGTATTGAGGGAATTGTTCAATATTGATCAATCAAAAAAAATATTAGTTTTTATTGGTTCAAATATTTATTTGAATTCCTTGAATATGGAACAGGTATTTTTAGAGTTTAAAAATAATACTGATTATGTGATTGTAGTAATTGCAGGATTTAACGAACATTCAAATCAGGTTAAAAAATTTATTAGTGATAATGGAATAAATAATGTTTATTTCCATGATCGAGTTGATCCGTATAAAATAAATTATTTCTTATCATCAGCTGATGTTGGAATCGTACCTACATGGAATAGAAAAGATTTATCGTATTGGTTAGCATTGGATAATAAGCTGTTTGAATACATTCAAGCAGGTGTCCCAGTTTTAGCAACACAACAACCAGAATATGTTGCTATTGTTGAAAAAGAGAAGTGTGGTGTTTGTGTTAATCCAGATGAAGCGAATGCCTATATTAATGGGTTTAAAACTATTCTTTCTGATTATTCTTCATATCAATTAAATGCAGAACAAGCAGCAAAGAAAATATCTTGGGGGAATGAGAAAAAATATTTACTTGAACTCTATAAAACGATAGCATAATGAGTAAAATTTGTGGAATACATCAACCCAATTTTCTTCCTTGGCCGGGATATTTTTATAAAATAGCTCAAGTTGATGATTTTGTGTTTTTGGATAATGTAGATATTGAGATTGGTGGAAGCAAAGCGATAACAAATAGGACAAAAATAAAGATACAATCTGGGGAGTCTTGGATTTCAAACCCAATAATAAAGGGGGATATCAAAACAATTTCCGAGGTAGTCTATGTTCAATCTAATTGGAAAGATAAAAATCTTAAGACAATTTTCTTGTCTTACAAAAAAGCTCCCTTTTTTGATGAAATTTATCCTTTAACTGAACAAATATTTAACTATGAATCTGACAATCTTTCAGAATTTAATATATATGCAATAAAGATAATTTGTCATTATCTTGGAATTCAAACGAACTTTTTGAAAGCCAGTGATTTAATGTTAGAAAATGAAGATCGTAATGGAAGGATTATTGAAATTTGTAAAAAATGTGAATGCGACATTTATTTTTCAGGTAGGGGAGCTGTTAATTATCACAATGAAGAATTATTTACAGAAAATAATATAAGAATAACTTATACGGATTTTCAACAAAGGCCTTACAATCAATTACATGGAGATTTTATACCGGGATTGAGTATTATAGATTTATTATTTAATGAAAATCGTTTTATTATCTAAGTTTTTCATCTATTTATAAATAAACAAAAAGAACAATGTCTATTAAAAAACTTTTTTTTCGAGATACAATCATTTATGGATTAAGTTCTTATTTGGGTATTATTGCGGGTTTAATATTAACTCCTGTTTATACGAGGTATTTCTCTAAAGTTGAATATGGAGAAATGGACTTATTGAATACCTGGAATAATTTTATTATGTTAATAATTCCTTTAGGTATTACGACTTCAATTCTAAGAAATTTCAATCAATTTGAAAAAGACGAATCTGAAAAGAGAGATAATTTAGGAACGCTATTTCTATTTTTAATTATAAGTAGCTCTTGTTATATCTTATTACATTTACTGGCTACTCTTTATTTGATTCTATATATTTTAAAGGAAAGACTAGTTTTGACTTAATTTTAGTATCCTTTGGAATAATTATTTTCACTGTATTGACAGGATATTTTCAATCAATTAATCGTATAAAATTTCATGTATATAAATATTTAGCAATTAATACCATTCCATTTATAATAATGGTTGTTTTGGGTTATTACTTCTCAATCACCTTGAAAATGAGGACCTCTGGATTTTTTTATGCTGGTTTTTTATCATCTTTTATAGGTTTCATTATTGCCGTGGTAATTGGCAGAGAATTCCTATATTTTCGTTTTAATAATTCAATATTAAAATCAACGTTAAAATATACACTTCCTTTGGTTTTTGTTCTAGTTTTCGTTCGGTTTACAACTATTGTTGATCGTGTTTTGATAAATAATTTTTTGGACTTAACTGCTTTAGGTGAATATTCGGTTGTCACAAGAATATCCAATTTACTTCAAATTGTTGTAAGTGCATTTACGGCTGCATGGCTTCCTTATGCAATGAATAAAATTGATGATGATGATAGAACAGAGTTATTTATGATAGCCTACAAGTATTATTTAATGGGCTTTGCGGTTTTAAGTTCTTCATTAATAATCTTCTCGAGGGAGTTGTTACTTATTTTTGCTCCAGATTATTTGAATGTTGAATATTTAATATACATATTGGTTCCAATTACTGTTATGGGAGGGCTTTCTTATTTCTTTGGTTTAGGAATGCACATCGTTAAGAAAACGAAATATTTTATTTATTCGTCTTTTATTTCTTTTATTGTAAATGTCTTTTTTAGTTCAGTGTTGTCTTATTATTTTGGGTTAATTGGAATTATAATAGGAAGTTTTCTTGCGATTTTGTCGTGGATTTCTGTTGAATATTATTTCAGTAAAAAAATATCTGGATTAGAATTTAATTTCAGTTGGCTATTTGCTTTTCTTGGCATCATGATTTTTGTATCGTTTTTAACTATGGGTTTAAACAAAGTAGATAGCATGTTTATCTCAATACTAATAAAGGCAATTGCAGTTGCATTAACTTTTGGTTTGTTATTCTTAGATCAAAAAATTCGTAATTTTATTAAAAGCAAAATTTCTTCCTTCAATGTTAAATAAGGCACTTAATTTTTATAAATATAATATCAAACCAAGGTACGAAAACAAATCAGGTTTAGAACTTCAACCTTATGTTTACGATGTGCATTCTGAAATATTAACTCACACCTATGCAAATCATCAAAAGGGATTATATGAAGGAGAAATTGGATTTTATGATTCTGAAGGCACCTTTATATTTAAGACAGAAAATTTTATACAATATAATGTTTGTGGAATTGCCATTTGTGCTTTGGTATATTATGAAGATTATGTATTGACCAACAATGAAGATTCACTGACTAAATTTGAGTGTCAAATTAAGTGGCTGGTTAATAACTACAAAAAATTAAATGACACAACTGTTTTTTGGGAATATCATAGTAAGGAAGAGCCTAATTTTATTTCTGGAATAATTCAAGGATTTGTTATTTCTGCATTATTGAGAGCCTATCAATATTATAATGATTCTATCTATTTGGATTTGTCAAAATTTGCTT
>JBILQY010000334.1:0-3541 GCA_044372955.1 Crocinitomicaceae bacterium
CTCATGAAAAATGAAAATAATAAAGAATTTGTGCGCGCTGCAAACAATGAAATTTCATGGATTGAATTAATTGAAGAGGAAAACAATGGTTCCTATCCAAAAGCACTCATTGAGTTTGATGTTTTTAACAATGAATTACTCCAGCACTTATCGGAAGGAATGAGTTGGGAATCTGCGATGTATGACCGATCTGCTTTTATGTAAACATTAAACGATGAAAACGACCAAAAATATATTATTTCTTACAAGCCTTTTTTGTTACTTGCAACTTGTTTCCTTTGGTCAAACTTTTGATCTAAACTACAAACCTGTTGGGAAAATTATCAAAATCAAACTGGATAGCGTCGTTTTCTTTACAGATACTACCGCCCTTTTTAACCATTTTGCTTCTTTTAAAAAGGAAGATGAAAAATTCTATTATGACAAGGTAAAAAAATACTTGCTTGACCAATTTAAAGCGTTAAAAACAGATACCTTTTCAATAACAGAAAACTTTATTCAGTACGAAAACACCCGTTCTTTCAATGGGTATGGACAACAAACCAACTGCTGGTTTTTGAGTTATGATCTTTATCACTTAATCCGTAAAAAAAAGGTGCTGATTATTGGAAAAAACGGGGATATCGTAAAAAAAGTAAAGCGGAAAAGAAAAAAATATTTCACGATGGCTATAGTAGGAATTAGGGCTGATACTAAATATCAAAAAATTAAAAAACACATGTATGCTTTTAGTAATAAACAAACGAATGAGCTTCTTTGGGGCTATTACAAAGTCGATGAATTTATGCCAATCGAAAAGAAATAATGTGTTTTTTTATAGAATTTATCAAAAACTCAATTATCAAATAATCCATGAAAAAAGCTGCTTTAACAGTTCTAATTGCCTTACTAGCGGTTTTAATACATGCACAAACCAAGGTGGAACAATTGACAACTGCCAAAAAAAAATCAGACAGCATCAACTTATCCAAAAATTGGCAATTAATCAAGCATAACTTGTACCTAGCAAATAATGGAGATATTGGTTTTAAATCGGTAGAGTACACAGATGTAGGTGTCACTATAGTAAACTATGTATGTACTTTTTTCGAATCAGAAATTCAACTGAAAGATAAGATAGATACGAGTAGTTTTATATCGGTTGGGAATCAATTTTTCAAAGACAAAAAGTATGTTTACTTACAAAGAAACATTGGTGGAGGTTCTTGGTTTGAAATTTTAAACAATGCAAATCCTAAGGATTTTGATACGCTTGGCTACTGTTTTGGCAAGGATAAAAAGTATGTTTACAGCAATCAGATTGGTAAACTTGAAAATGTAAGCCCTGAAAATTTTCAAGCCCAAGAAGGTTGCTACTATAAAATCGGTAACAATTATTTCCAAAACAATCAACCTGTAACAGAAAGCGAATATTTCAATTTCAAGTACAGCTACATTCACAATTATACTTACAAACCCAAAGGTAACGGCATTACTATTAAAAAAGTAAGCGATAACTTTTATGTTTATACGACATTCAGAGCGCTAGATAATGGTCAGCTTTTTTCTTCAAATGGAATGTATGTTCTAACAGATAGAGCAGTTCTTTTATTCGATACTCCTTGGGATACCACACAATTTTTTCCTTTATTGGATAGCATTTGGAACAAACATGAGAAATCAGTTTCCTTTTGTATGCCTACCCATTCGCACGATGACCGAACTGCGGGTTTGGCATATTTCAAAAAGGTAAAAATCCCAACTTATTCAACGAAACGCATTCACGAAAACTCACTATTAAAAGGAGAAAAGGTTGCAGAATATCGCATAAGTGAAGATACCACTATCACCATTGATGGCGTCACTTTTGAAATTTATTATCCGGGTCCAGGTCATGCTCCAGACAATATTGTTGTATGGTTTCCCAAGGAAAAAGTACTGTATGGCGGCTGTTTTGTTAAAAGCGTAAGTTCTAATTCCCTTGGAAATCTCGAAAGAATGGTTGAAAAGCTTAAATAAAGTAATCGAAAAATTCCCCAACCCGAATTTCGTTATCACAGGTCATCAGTCATTTGAAAGCACAAAAGCCTTGAAACACACCCAAAAATTACTCAAGAAATTCAATAAAAAACATGAATAAACGCTATTTTTTTCTCCTTTTTCTGTTTTTTAATCTGAACTATGGCTTCGCTCAATCCAACGATTTGAATTTAGATTCACCTAAAATTTCTTTTACTTTCGACGATGGCGACACGAGTAGTTATCCTAATTATCCCCTTAAAAAATGGAACACTCGTCTTTTGAAAACACTCAAAAAGCACGAATTGAAAGCCATTCTTTATACACACGGAAAAAATAAAACCAACGCTTTGGGCAAGTACATTTTAACATCTTGGAACAAAAATGGACATCTGATTGGTAATCATTCCTTTGCACATAAAAACTACAGTTCTGAAAAAGCAACATTCGAATGGTTCAAACAAGATTTTTTGAAAAATGATAGCCTGATAAATGCTTATGATAATTACGCAAAAATCTACCGTTTTCCGTACCTTAAAGAAGGAAACATACGCGAAAAAATTGATTCGGCAAGAGCTTTTTTTCAAGAACAAGGCTATCGAAATGGATATGTTACCATTGATGCCTCAGATTGGTATGTGAACGCACGACTCATTAAAGTATTGAAAACCAACAATCAAGCTGATTTAAATAAATTTAAAGAATTCTACATCAATCACTTGTATGACAGAGCAATGTTTTACGACTCCCTGGCAACAGTTTTAACAGGAAGAAAAATTGCTCACACCTTGCTATTGCATCATAATTTGGCAGCAGCTCTTTTTTTAGACGATTTGATCTTGCATTTTAAAGCAAAAGGTTGGACATTAATGAATGCCGATGAAGCCTTAAAAGATGAAATTTACAACCAACTTCCAAGCACTATTCCCTGTGGAGAAAGTATCATTTGGAACAAAGCAAAAGAAAGTGGGAATTTCGAACACCTGCTCCGTTACCCTCCCGAAGATGGCGAATATGAAAAGGAAAAAATGGATAAGTTGGGCTTGTAAAGAAGCGAAAAATAACCGTTAAATAAAAATCCTACCCAAGCACTCAAAACCCTTTCATGGTTTAAAAACATTCGTCTACTGCGTTATTCAGCCGATGTGATAATTTGATTATCAAGTTTCTATTAGACGATTTTATTCTTACTCATTTTCAACGACCAGTTTTGGCAGTTTGTTCATTTACTTTTGAATTCAACAAATAAATAATTCAAAAATCATGACCGAACAAAAATTAATCGCAAAACTGGAAAAACTAACAGCACAAAAAAGCCAAGCAATCAAGGACCAACTTTATGAAAAAGCGGCTGCATTGCACGACGAGATTAGAAAATATAAGGAAAAATTGGAAGATTTATTGAATAAGGACCAACATCCAGCGAATTCATCCGGAAATCAAGATTGACTTTAATTCAGTCTATTTGCTCGATCTAAACATTCTTGCATTTTGGCTTTGTTGCCTAACTTTTCGTAGTTAATCGCGTTGTTTTTCCACGGAC
>JBILQY010000193.1:0-5400 GCA_044372955.1 Crocinitomicaceae bacterium
TTTGTCGTTTGGATGGTATTGAATTACTTTGTTGTTAAAGTTGATGGATTTTTGATAATCACCCAACATTCCGTAACAATTTCCTACATTTAAGAGCGCGTCTAAACTAGTGGGATTCATTTTCAAAACTTCATTGAAATTAGCGATGGCTTTGTTGTAATCACCTTTGGAAGCAAAATCATAGGCGATAGAGAAATAATAATTTGCATCTTTTTCACCATTTAAAGTATCCACTTTTTGATTGATGGGCTCCAATAAATTATTGATTCCAACTTTTTTCAATGCGTCGCGTGCAGCAATTGCAGCCTGAAATTCTGGATTAAACTGCAATGCTTGATTGTAACAATATGAAGCGTACATAAAATCAGCTTTTTCATTTTGATAAACTGTACCTAAATTGTAATACGCTTCTGCTCTTAAATTTCTACTCGGTTCGCAACCAATACACTTTTTATAATTTTGAATGGCTTTATCTGCATCTTTCAAATACAACTGATAAACTACCGCTGTTTTCAAATAACTTTCCGCAAATTTCGGGTGCATTTTTAAAGAAATAGCAAAGGCTTTAAGGGATTCTTTTGCCAATTCAATTTGCTTCAATGAATCCTTTTCTCCCATAGCACGGACTAAGGTTTGCTCAGCAAAATGACGTTGATTTTGGGCACTATTTTGCCCTGTTTTGATATCCGTTGAGAAAAGCGTGTAATTATCTCTCCAAACTTTGTTTCTATCCACTGTTTTGAAGGAGTAAAGAAGAAAAATCAAACTAGAAACAGCCAAAAGCGGAATAGCTTGAAAACTTGCTGGTTTTGATTGGAAGAAATTTAATTTGCGTGAAAGAACGATTATTCCGATGAGCAACAACAATACAAACCCTAAAGTGGAAGTAAAAAGAAAACGTTCGGCAAAAATCCCTCCGCGAAGTAAAGTGAAAGCAAGGGCAGGACCAAAATTTAAGTAAAAAATAGCTAATGGAATTCCCACCATTTTTTTATTCCAAACAAGTTTTATAGTAAAATAAGCGCCAACGAAAAACACCAATAAGCCAAATAACGCGAGTGGACTTGAAAAATCAACTGCTGGAATTTGATTGTAGGAGTAATCATAGCGCAAAGTAATCGGCAAAACCAACAAACTCAAACCAAAACCAAAGAGATAAAATGCCATTGAGAATTTCGCAGAATCATTTACGTGAGGCGGAATGTAGGGATAATTGATGATGTCAATTGGAATGGTTGCTTCCAAGGTGCCAAGTGCAATTTTTTTCTGAACAAAAAAGAAGAAAATCGCTAGAAATACTGGAATACTCTTTACAGCACTTTTGACAATCGTTTGCTGGTCAAAAATGTAATAAAACACAGGAATCAACACCAATCCCGTTAATGCTGTTTCTTTGGAAAGCATTCCCAAAAAAGAAAACACAAAAATAGGTAACAAGTAAATCCATTTTTTGGTGTGAATGTGGCGCAAAACGAAATGCAAAGCAATAAATAAATTTAAGAAACTCAGTAATTCATCGCGACTTTTGATATTCGCAACAACCTCTGTATGAATAGGATGAGCTAAAAATAACAAAGTAGCAACAAGTGGTAACCATTCACTAAATTTTCCAAAAATTTGTTGCAAAACCAAGAATAAAAACACGCCACTCAAAGCAAAAATCAAAACATTATTAAAGTGGCTAACATGCGGTGCTTTTCCAAAAAACTCAATTTCGATGGCGAAGGTAATGAGTGAAAGTGGACGATAATAACCTAATTTCACATCGGAAAACTCCCATAAGTCCATTGTTAAAATTTTAGGAATTCCTTTTAAACCAGCTTGAACATTTAAATTTTGCTCAATTGCGCCTGTATCGTCAAGCACGTATTCATGATTAATGGTATTTGAAAAGAGTAAAAAACCAGTCAGAAAAACCAATAAACACCAACCTATTAATTTGCTTTTACCAATGCTAGAATAAATATCTAAATCAAACCACGAAGTTTCTGTCAACTCATTGTTAGTAGCTGTTGAAATTGACGTTTTTTTATGTTGATTTTTAGCCATTAGGTTAATACTTTTGGTCCGTTAATTATTCTAAAAAATCCAAAAAAGTTTTCATTTACTTTGATTATCAAACTTGATTAGTTAATTTTAAGAACAAATCTAAAAATATGTTTAGAAAATTAAACTTGCTTTTAGCGATAACTTTTGTTTCAGGAGGAATTTTCGCACAACAAGCTACCGTAATTTCTATGATTTTAAATAATCAGGGTATGACCTTAGACCTTGTAGCCACTTCGCAAGACGAAAATACATTCGCAGGTATTTCGCAAGAATCTGCCTCTTTGTTTGTGGCGCAAAAAAGAATTGGAAATTATAAATTACCCGAAAAAATCGACGCCTCTTTGTCAGAAGGAGCTTTTCGCCCAGCTGGATTTTCTGAAAATGAGTATTTGTATTATACCGTTTACGATGCTTCGCCTTTAATTATTGAAAATAAATCAATTCTTTTACGATCAACAAATGTGCGTAGAGGAAATTGTTTAAACTGTTCAAATTATTCAAACTTTGTTATGAATTCATTTGAGAATAATCCTAGTCGATCAATCGCAACTTTTGGATATTATCGCCCACAAAGATTTTTCCCTTATCACCGATTCAATGAGCAAAGAATGGTAAGAAGAGTTGGAATTGACGTAAAAAAAATAGACAAAAACATTGGTTTATTCACAGAGCCAAATGCAATTGTGTTGTTTACGGATAATATTTCATCCATTGTTCGCTTAAATCTCGATGGAACAATCATTTCAAAAAATGACATCCAACTAAAAGAACGAATTTTTTGGAGTAATAAAGGTCGAGGAATCGTAAAAGACGTATCGACAGGTACATATTACCTTTTCACGGAAACAAATTTTTCCTATAATTGGTATAGATTAGACAGTGAAACGGGAGCAACTAAATTCATTACCAAAATGAACGATGTTTGGGAAAATCCAAATTTTAGCATTGACAACGGACAGCTTCACTATCAAAAAATGAAAGCTGAGAAATTAGAAAATTACACGTTGGATTTAAAAAATTAATTGATTTTCAATATTATTTTCTTCCCTTAAACCTCATTCATTCCCATACATTTTCTAACTTCGTAAGATGAGTTGGTTGGAGTTGGTAAAAAAGTACTTTCCAGATGTTTGGCAGTACTTAATAATTATTTTAATTTTCATAATCGCTGCTTTGTTTATTCTTTAAAGTGCTTTTCGAAAGAAGATTAATCGTAATTTAAACAAGTTCTTTTGCTTGTTGTTTTTTCAATAAAAAATGAATTTTATGCTTAAACAAAATAGTTTTCTTGGTTTGCTTTCAAAGTCAATTTTCACATTCATTTTACTATTTTATTTCAATAATGTATCAGCTCAAATTGATGCTTCGCTTAACATTGATTCACTTTCACATATTGATTATCAACAATTACATCAAGCCAACCTAAACGATGTTTGGGGCTACGCCGACGGACAAGGAAATGAATATGCCATCGTTGGAACTTCAAAAGGAACTTCGATTGTGAATGTAACCGACCCATCCAATCCAGTTGAAGTATTTTGGTTACCAGGAACAGAATCCATTTGGCGCGACCCATGCGTTTATGGCGATTATGCCTACATCACCACCGAGGCACAAGATGGACTAACAATCATTGACTTAAGTCCTTTACCTCAATCAACAAATTTACCAACTACGATTTACACTGGACCTGTAGGGGATTCGTGGCAAAGCGCACATACTTGTTTTGTTTCTGAAGACGGTTATGCCTACATTTTTGGTTCCAATCGTGGGAATCGAGGTGCAATAATCTTAGATGTTCACACCAATCCAATGTCCCCAATCGAAGTGGGCGTTTTTGACGAATGGTACGTTCACGACGGTTATGAACGCAACGACACGCTATACTTGGCTCACATTTACGAAGGTTTTATCAGTTTAGTGGACGTTTCAAACAAAGCAAATCCTGTACTTATCGGAACGCGAACAACACCCAATAACTTTGCACACAACATTTGGCCTTCTGAAAATGGACAATTTATTTTCACCACGGATGAAGTTTCTGGTGCATTTATAGGCGCTTATGATATTTCTGACCCAACTCAAATCACTGAAGTTGATCGCATTCAAAACTCACCTGAAACTGGAGTTGTTCCTCATAACACCCACGTTAATGGCGATTACATCATTACAAGTTATTATTCAGATGGTGTGACCATCCACGATGTAACTTATCCATACAACATCATTAAGGTTGGTTCTTATGATACTTATCCAGGACAAACAATTGGTTTTGATGGCTGCTGGGGCGTTTATCCATTTCTTCCTTCGGGAACAATTTTAGCATCTGATATCACCAAAGGCTTATTTGTTCTTGGTGCTGATTATCAAAAGGCATCTTACTTAGAAGGAATTGTACGCGATGAATCCAACAATCAAGTTTTAAATGATGTCACAGTACAAATAGTTTCGAACGACCAAAAAGAACGGACTAATTCAAATGGATTCTACGCCACAGGACTTTTCGGAACTGGAACTTACCAAGTTTCTTTCTTTAAAGTAGGCTATTATCCCAAAACCGAAACTGTACAATTGATTCAAGGACAAATTGTTAATTTGGAGACTGTCCTCACTCCTATTCCGCCTTTTAATTTGAATATTAAAGTTGTTGAAGCAGGAACATCAATACCCATATCTGATGCAATTATCAACTTACAGATTCCTTTAATCACTCACGAAGGAAATTCAAACGGAATTGGCGAGCGTGATTTTTCGTTATACTATGAAGAAGAATACAAAATTATTGTCGGAAAATGGGGATATGTTACCAATTGCTTTAATCAAGTTTTAGACGAAAACACACAAACTTTGACAATCGAATTAGTAAAAGGTTATTACGACGATTTTGAATTAGATTTTGGTTGGATAGTAACAAGTACTGCTTCAACTGGCGTGTGGGAAAGAGGAATTCCGAACCCAACTGACGGCACAATGGTTGGATTTGATGCACCTTACGACTGTGGAGAAAAAGCATTTGTAACCGGCAACGATCCTAACTTGAATGGTGACTTCGACGATGTGGATGAAGGACAAACAATCTTGATTTCACCACAAATGGATTTGACAAGTTATTCAACACCTCATATCAATTATGCACGTGCATTTTTCTGTTTTCACGGAGTTACTCCCTTTGATGACACCTTGAAAATTTTCCTTTCCAATGGAACGAATTCAGTATTAATCGATCAAATTGGAGGACCAAACGGCAACCTAATGAATTATGAAGCGGTCAGCATTCCAATCACTGGAGTTTTACCAATTACTTCCACAATGCAATTGACCGTTAGAATTTCAGATGAAGACCCAAATATA
>JBILQY010000173.1:0-5667 GCA_044372955.1 Crocinitomicaceae bacterium
TTGGAGTTGGGAGTTGCAAAATGCCATGTTTGGGTTAATCCACTAGAGGTTAAATCAAAAATCGGGTAGGTTTGCTCATTAAAATATTTTGAAAGTTCTCCATAATGAACGTCGCCTGAGATGAAAATCACACCGTTTGCTTTAGTTTTTTTTATGATTTCTAACATTCGTTGGCGTTCATAAGGGAAATTTGCCCAAGCTTCGTAACCGTTGAATGAAATACCGAACTGAGTAGATGAACCGATAATTCTTACATCTGCTTTTTTGCGTAATTCATTTGTAAGCCACGTCCATTGTTCGTTTCCAAGAAGTGTCGAATCTTCTTCAACAATCGGTAAGTAATCCAATTGATGGCGAAAAATCGTATCGACACTATATGTTGAATCATAATGTTTGAGGTCGCTGCGAAAAGTTCTACAATCTAAAAGAATGATTTGAACGAGCATTTTTTCATGTTCAATCATGTAGGAAGTGTAAATGCCTTCTCGAGTTCGACGTTCTGAATTTTTAGGTTCTTCAAAAAAATCCAAGAACAATTGCTTTGATTCTTGTTTTTTAGGATAATACTTTCCAGCGTCATTTTCGCCAAAATCATGATCGTCCCAAGTAGCTAGAATTTTAGTTTTTTTCTTTAAAGCTTTGAAGTTTTTATTCTTTCCAAGTTGTTGATATTTAGATTCCAAGAGTTGCATGTCTCGTGTGTCGCCGTAAATATTGTCACCTAAAAAAATGAATAAATCAGGTTTAGTTTTTGCTACATCTTTAAGAATAGACAATGGTTTATCTTGATGTCCACAAGAACCAAAGGCAATGCGCAATTCTTGACTTTCGGCAAAAAAAACTGTTAAGAGAAAGAAAAGTAAAACACAAAATCGCACCGTCGTTATTTTTTTTCAAGGTTAAGAAAAAAGGCTGAATCAAAGTTCATTTTTAAAATTAAGAAATTAACATGTTTTGAAAAGAGGTTGTACAGAAAAGCATTCATTTAATTTTTTTCCTAAATTTAAAACCTAAATCAATCCCAATGGCAACCGAGCAACGTTTTGAATCACTCATGGAATTTTATCCATACTATCTTACTGAGCATAGTAATTTGACCAATCGCATTTTGCATTTTTGCGGAACAGGAATCGTAATATCCCTTTTGATTACTGGAATAATACTTGAAAAGTATAAACTTTTAATATTTATGCCACTTGCAGGTTATGGTTTTGCTTGGTTTGGTCATTTTATGATTGAGAAAAATAAACCTGCCACTTTTAAATATCCATTTTACAGTTTAGCTTCTGATTTCATCATGTTTTGGCATATTCTCACTTTTCAAATTAATGGAAAATTGAAAGAAGCGCATTCGAAGTTTGGGAAGTGAAAAAAAAAATAGCTTAATGGATTAAATGAGAAATCTTTTTTTAAAAGGGCATCTTAATTTAATAAGTGAAAATCATAATACAATTGTAAATTGCTGTTTTTTATCCTCAAAAACTAAGCAAATTTTAGTTTTCAACAACGACCTATTTTGGCATTTAAAACCGCTAATTTTATACTCCAATTTTGAAAAAGCATGTACCTAATTTTTGATACCGAGACAACAGGTTTACCACGCAATTTTAACGCTCCAATTACCGACACAAGCAACTGGCCGCGTGTGGTTCAATTGGCTTGGCAATTACACGATGAATTAGGAAACGTAATTGAACACAAGGATTTTTTAGTAAAACCAAATGGATTTACCATTCCTTTTGATGCAGAACGAGTTCATGGTATCTCAACAGAATTAGCAAAACAAGGTGGCGATGAATTGGAAGACGTGCTATTTTTATTTAAAAAAGTGCTTCAAAAAGCAAAATTTATCGTTGGTCACAATTTGAAATTTGACGTCAATGTGATGGGCTGTGAGTTCGTTCGTTTGGGCGAAGATTCTCCACTAGAAACATTACCCGTATTAGATACATGTACAGAGGAATCAGCTAAATTGTTGGCCTTGATTGAGTTTTTTAAAAACGGAGATAAAGGCAGAAATAGAACCGACAAATACGATAAACCGATTCTAGTCAACGGTCAACCTGAAATCGAAAGTCAATTTTTCAAAAGTTTTCCAGCGCCAAAAGCAATTTTAGATTTACAAAGTAATTATAAGGATTGGGCTCAAGTTTCAGTTGAAAATCGCTTGGAGATTTACCAAGAAATGCGCAAACAAAAATTCCCAACTTTAGGTGAATTACACAGCGCATTATTCAACGAAACATTTGCTGAAGCTCATAATGCAACTGCCGATGTGGAAGCTACTACACGCTGTTTTTTGGAACTCATACGCAAAGAGCATTATACGCTTGAAGAACTTCTTCAGCAGCCGGATTATTTCAAGAATTTCAAAGAAAACAATCCAAATCCAATTGCTAGAATTGGCTTAGTTCATACCAACTTAAAAGAAGAAAGTGCCAAAATTTTGGCGACGCAGCAGCCGATTGATAAGCAAATCAATGTTGTTTCGGACGAGCAATTATCAGGTTTACAAAATTTACCTTTCGGTCATTTACACAATCATTCTCAATATTCAATTCTTCAATCCACCTCAGAAATTAAAGCGCTAATAACAGCAAGCTCAAAAATGGGAATGGAAGCTGTTGCATTGACAGATACAGGAAATATGATGGCTGCATTTCACTTTGAGAAAGCGGCAAGTGCCTACAACGCTAGTTTACCAAAACTACGCGCTGAAGCGGAAGAAAAAGGTGAACCCTTTACAAAAAAAGAAATTCTACCCATCATCGGTTGCGAATTCAATGTATGTCGCAATTTGAATGATAAAACACAAAAAGACAATGGTTATCAAATTGTCATTCTTGCTAAAAACAAAGATGGATATCAAAATTTAATAAAGTTAGCTTCAATTGCTTACACCAAAGGAATGTACTATGTTCCAAGAATTGACAAAGAAGTAATTGAACAGTACAAAGAAAATTTGATTGTGCTTTCAGGAAACCTTTATGGAGAAATCCCAAGTATGATTTTAAACGTTGGCGAAACCCAAGCAGAAGAAGCTTTACTTTGGTGGAAAGGGCAATTTGGTGCTGATTTTTATATCGAGTTAAGTCGTCACAATTTAGAAGTGGAAGACCGTGTTAACGCTACATTGGTAAATCTTGCTCGGAAACATGAGGTTAAAATTGTAGCAACAAACAATACATTTTACATCAATCGTGAAGACGCGGAAGCTCACGATGTTTTATTGTGTGTGAAAGACAACGAATTAGTAGAAACAGAAAAGGGGAGAGGTCGTGGTTTTCGTTTTGGTTTAGAAAATGATGAATATTATTTCAAATCGAAGGATGAAATGATTGCGTTGTTCAGTGATTTACCTGAAGCGATTGAAACAGTTGCCGAAATCATTGGAAAATGTGAACATTATGCCTTAGCAAGAAACGTACTTTTACCAGCTTTCGATATTCCAGCTGAGTTTACCGACCCGCAAGATGCAATTGATGGTGGAAAACGTGGAGAAAATAATTATTTACGCCATTTGACGTACGAAGGAGCTAAAAAACGCTATTCAGAAATTACCGATGAAATTCGTGAACGTATTGATTTTGAGTTAGCAACAGTTGAGAAAACTGGTTATCCGGGTTACTTTTTGATTGTACAAGATTTTTGTCATGAGGCAAGAAAATTAGGTGTTTCCGTTGGTCCTGGTCGTGGTTCTGCAGCTGGTTCTGTGGTTGCTTATTGCACTGGAATTACGAATGTTGACCCCATTCAGTACGATCTACTCTTTGAGCGTTTCTTGAATCCTGACCGTGTTTCGATGCCAGATATTGATATCGACTTCGACGATGAAGGCCGCGGGAAAGTAATAGAGTATGTAATCAATAAATACGGAGCAAATCAAGTAGCACAAATCATTACGTATGGAACAATGGCTGCAAAATCATCAGTTCGTGATGCGGCGCGTGTGATGAATTTGTCCTTGCCAGAAGCCGATCGATTAGCGAAGTTATTGCCCGATATTTCTTTGAAAAAATTGTTCTCTTTTACAGAAGAAGAATTAGTAAATAAGCTGCGCAATCAAGATGAGGTAAACAATGCAAATGAATTGCGTAGAATTGCAAAAGGAACTGATTTACAAGCCCAAGTTTTACAACGAGCACAAGCGATTGAAGGTTCGGTTAGAAATACAGGAATTCATGCTTGTGGGGTAATTATTACGCCTGATGATTTAACGAATTTCGTTCCCGTTGCTACAGCGAAAGATTCCGACATGGTTTGTACGCAATACGATAACTCGGTTGCTGAATCTGCTGGTTTGTTGAAAATGGACTTCTTGGGCTTAAAAACCTTGACCTTAATCAAACATGCGGTTAAAAATGTCAAGCAGCGACATGGAATTGATTTAGATCCAGATACCTTTCCAATAGATGATGAGAAAACGTATGAGCTTTTCCAACGTGGCGAAACAGTAGGTATTTTCCAATATGAATCTCCCGGTATGCAAAAATACTTGAAGGATTTAAAGCCAACGAAATTTGCTGATTTGATTGCCATGAATGCCTTGTATCGTCCGGGGCCGATTGAGTATATTCCTTCATTTATCAGACGAAAGCATGGTGAAGAAGAAATTGTTTATGATTTAGCCGATTGCGAAGACAACTTGAAAGAAACGTATGGAATTACGGTTTACCAAGAGCAAGTTATGTTGCTTTCGCAGCGTTTGAGTGATTTTACCAAAGGTGACGCTGATACCTTGCGTAAAGCGATGGGAAAAAAAGACCGTCCTACTTTGGATAAAATGAAACCAATGTTCTTGGAAAGAGGAAAAGCAAAAGGTCACGACGTTACAAAATTGGAGAAAATTTGGAAAGATTGGGAAGCATTTGCCTCTTACGCTTTCAACAAATCGCATTCCACTTGTTATGCTTGGGTTGCTTATCAAACGGCTTATTTAAAAGCAAATTACCCAGCGGAATACATGGCTTCGGTGTTGAGTAATAACATGAACGACATTAAGCAAGTTTCCTTTTTTATGGAAGAATGTAAGCGAATGGGCGTAGAAGTTTTAGGACCTGACATCAATGAATCTAATTACGCTTTTACCGTAAATAAAGAGGGTGCAGTTCGCTTTGGTTTAGGCGCAATTAAAGGCTTGGGAAGTGCTCCAATCGAAGCTATAGTTTTGGAGCGAGTAAAAGGAAATTTCCAATCTATATTTGATATCACAAAACGTATCAATCTACGAATTTGTAATAAGCGTGCCTTTGAAAGTTTGGCGTATGCTGGCGGTTTTGATTCATTCCAAAATGTACATCGTGCGCAATATTTTGCTGTTGATTCAATCAATCGAACTTTTTTAGAAAGTGCAGTTAAATACGGCGCAAGTTTTCAAGAATCGCAATCATCGGCACAAGCCTCCATGTTTGGGGAAGCAACAGGTACAACTATGCCTGAGCCACAAATTCCTAAATGTGAAGAGTGGTCAAGTATTTATAAATTGAATCGCGAAAAAGAAGTGGTTGGGATTTTTATTTCTGGACATCCGCTGGATGATTTTAGAATAGAAATCGAATCGTTTTGTAACGGAAGGGTAGGGATGCTCAATGAAATGGATCAACACAAAGGAAGAGAATTGTTGATTGCAGCGACTATTACAGACGCTGAGCACCGATTTACAAAGAA
>JBILQY010000362.1:0-3271 GCA_044372955.1 Crocinitomicaceae bacterium
ATCCGCTGGACGAATTTAAAGTTGAAATCGAATCCTTTTGTAAAGGAACAGTGGCAGTGCTCAACGATGTGAAATCTTATCTTGGTCAAAATTTGACAATTGCGGCGGTTGTTTCTGGTAGCGAACATCGTTTCACCAAAAAAGGCGATCCTTTCTCAACTTTGACACTTGAGGATTATTCAGACAGTTCACGCTTGTTTTTATTCAGTGAAAATCACTTGCGATTTAAACATTTTGCAGAGCCTGGAACCTTCATTGTACTACAAGGAAGAGTAGAAATCCCGAGGCACCGACAAGAACCTGAATTTGTGATTGGCTCAATCGAATTATTACAAGAATTGCGGGATAAACGAGCGAAAGGATTAACTATCCGAATTTCAAATACCGATTTATCGTACCTTTTGATTGATGCTTTGAATGAAGTAATCAATGAAAATATTGGCAATATAATTTTAAAGTTTACTGTTTACGACACCTTGGAAGGAATTGAAGTAGAAATGCCTTCACGCTCATTAAAAGTAAAACCAAGTAATGATTTATTTAAGAAATTAGCGAAATTAGGTGTTGAATTTAGCTTGAATTAGAGTATCTTTCCAATAATTTGAATTCAAATTCAAAAAACCTACTATGCGCCACGTTTTTTTGTTAATTTTTCTACTCCTTTCCTTTGTTAGTTTTTCGAATAAGGAAGAAGAGCGAACGTTAATCAGCAAATTCAATCAGGCGGTTTCAGAATCAGAACGGGTAGTTGCTTTGATTGAGCTTACCGACTTTTACGAAACGAACAATTACCAGAAATGGATAGAAGGAAAGCAAAATTTGGAGCGATTTTATTCTAAATCACGAAATCTTGAACTTAAAAATAGAGTTGGTATTTCTTTGGCAAAATATGCCATAAACTTGGGAAACATATCCACTTTTAAACGCTATTTAAACGCTTTAAAATTTGGAAACAGCACAAAGGATCGCGTAACATTAACGGATTATAACCTGTTAAAAATCAACTCTTTTTTATTGGCAGCAGCTTATGAAGACGCTAAAAAATTAGCTATTCAGAATTTGGTACTCGCACGACAAGCACGGAAAAACAGGTTTATTTCTGCTGCATACAGTTCCTTGGCACGTATTTATTCCTTACAAAATAATCAAGATTCGGCTTACATTGCTTCGAGTTACGCCACTAGTTTTGCCAAACGCTCCGACTCCAAACAGCAGTTGTTCAAGTCTTTGCATTTTCAAGCATCAATTTTCGCAAGTTTTGAAAACTATGAAGCTGCTGTAAACAAGGAATTACAAGTGCTTCAACTAGCGGAAGAAGATAAAAATTACTACTTCCAAACAGTTGCGCATCAGGGAATTGCTCTTTATTCAATGCAAATCAAAAATCTAGACGAGGCTAGTATTTATTTGAAGCGCACCAATGACTTGAATCTAAAATTAAAAGACGATCGAATTAATGCTATTAACTCTTTGATTGAAGCAGGAATATATGTCAACAAAGGACAGTTTAAAGTAGGACTTCAATTAATTCAAGCAACAGAACCTTATTTTAAAAAGAATAACGATGTAAATAATTTGGGGAATTGCCAATTATTGCGAGGAATTATTCAATTGAAAATGAAGCAATTTAAGACCAGTTTAAGTAGTTTTAATTTGGCTATTAATCATTTTAAAATCGCAGGGAATTTCGCAAATCGTACGATAGTCAATCAATTTATAGGTGAAACTTATTTGGCAGAAAACATGCTCAAGCAGGCTGAAGAATTTTTATTACTTGCCTTGAAAGAAAATGAGCTACATGGTTTGAAATCAATTAAAATTCAATCAACTTATAAATTGCTTAGTCAATTTTATTTTAAGAAAAATGACCTTCAAATAGCCATTAAATACCAGTTTTTATATTTGGATTTCCTAGAGCGCAGTACGATTTTAAATTCTGCGGCTGCGGTTGCTCGCATGACAGAAGGAAATCTACGAGAAGAACGCGAACGATTAATTGAATTCCAAAAAGAATCCATCGAGAAGCAAGAAAAGGAGAAAGAAATTAAAAGTTTACAACTAAGCCGCCAATTGTTTATTGGTGGAATTATCATTGGTTTAATGATAGTTGGATTCATTTTTTATATCTTGAGATTACGACAAGAAAAACTTATGCAAAAACAACGTGAAATGGAATTGTCTCAATCCTTGTTGCGGACACAGATGAATCCACATTTTATATTCAATGCCATGTCTGTAATTCAAAGCTATATTTATTCCAATGAGCCCGATAAATCTTCTCAGTTTTTGGTCAATTTTTCACGCTTAATTCGATTGATATTGGAAAATTCGCCCAAAGAATTTATTCCCATTGAGCTAGAAACAGAGATTTTAGAAAAATACTTGCAAGCACAAAAAATGCGTTTTGAAAACCGATTTACTTATAGCCTAGAAATTGATGAATCATTAATCGCAGCAAGTGCAATGGTTCCCCCAATGATTACCCAACCTTTTGTAGAAAATGCAATTGAGCACGGTCAACTTCATACAATTGAAAATGGACACATAACCATTCGGATTTCGCAGGTTGATAAAATGATTCAAATTCAAATTTCAGATAATGGAGTAGGGAGGAAAGGTGCGCAAAAAACAAAGAAAATCAAGTCGCATAAAAGCATGGCCATAAATATTACGAAAGAACGGATAGAAATTATTAACTTTAAATACAAAAAACAAGGAAGCATCCTTATTGAAGATTTGGATAAAAAGAAAGAAACAGGAACTGTAGTTACCATTTTGCTTCCATTACACATAGACACTGACTAAAACCTTACAAATGAAAAAAGTACTTGTAATAGATGATGAAAAACCAACTAGAGATTTCATTAAACGCTTGATAGATTCGTATCATTTTGGTATTGAGGTTTTTACAGATGGAGAGAATGTTGCAACAGGCGTTGAAGCTATTCATCGCTTGCAGCCAGATTTAGTGATTTTGGATATTCAAATGCCAGACGGTAATGGATTTGATGTGTTAAAATCAATCCCAGTGAAGAATTTTGAAGTCATTTTTATTACCGCTTTTCAAGAATATGCTATTCAAGCAATTAAATTCAGTGCCTTGGATTATATCCTAAAACCAATTGATTCTGAAGAATTAAAACAAGCGATAGACAATGCACTAAATACGATCACCAAAAAAACAGATGAAAGCCAATTGAATGTTTTGCAACACAATATGCAACAAAATTCAAAGCGTAAGTTGGTGCTTAAAACGCAGGAAAGTGTTCAC
>JBILQY010000169.1:0-5779 GCA_044372955.1 Crocinitomicaceae bacterium
ATTACTTTTGGAGTTTAAAGAATTAGATTCACATTTCCACAATGACCAACACAAAGGAAGAATTTGTGAGTAAATAGTTCAATAAAGAAAAATATTCAATTTCAATTACAATCTCCCTGATAACTTTTGTGTTTAAATTGTATCCAGTATTCTTTAAATCCTTCAGGTGTTTTGAATAGTTTTGAGTCGATGTTTCCCACAGCGATTTGCGCTTTTAGCTTCTGAATCCATTCTGAAAAACCAGATTCAATGTCGTTCCGTGCCCATGTTCCTCTGTGTTCCACTCCTGTAAATCCAGCGCATTTTGTCTTAACTTTCAGCAAGGGCATTTCGATGGTGTAGTGCACAATTTCTTCCGAAGGATAGCTGAATTGTGGGTTACCTTTTGTTTCAATTTTCGTGTTTTCAAAGTCAATTTTTAGAAAGTTTCCTTTTTTAAATTCACTTTTTAAATACTGTCCCAATTTATCTGCCACAAGATTAGAAAGTAAATGTGCTGTATCACGACCGTTTAAAAACTCTGGACCTTTATAACTTGCAAGTAGTTTATTATCAGTGATTTCACAACTTACTTTCGTTTCAATTTTTGGAGCATTACTTGATTTCACTTCAACGGATTGATTTTCAGTGGTTGAAAGTGTACAATTAGTAAAAAAAAGTAAGATAAAGAGGCTTAAGGAATAATAATACATAAGCGATTTTTTAATTATTCTTCTAACAGCAGCAGTATTTCCGATTGAAAAGGTTGTAACTCTTCGTATAGATTTTCTAATCTTTTTTTGTAGTTACCGTCTGAACAAAATTGAAAGAAGTTAAAACTACGTTCCTGCATTCCATTACCCGGAAACAATTTTTCTTTCACTTGTTCAATTGATTTCAAGGCCTTTTCATGTTTGGACTTTACGGATTTTTCAAGTCGGTTTTTTAAGGTGTCCACTTGTTTTTCCATTCGTGTGAATTCTGCTTCCATCCATGATTTGATAGAAGGGTCAATCAGTTCTGTTTTGTGAATTAAATCACTTTTAAATTGATTGAATTGAAAGTTTTGTAAAGTAAAATCAATCGTTTCTTCTTCATTATTCAGTAAAAATTCTTTTTTTAATTCTGCACTTGATTTGAAGATTTCAGTTATTTCAAAGTTTAATTGGCTCAGTTTTTCAAGAATAGATTTTTCTAACCAAATAACAGAAGAACGTGCTTGAAGCATCGGGTAGGGGATAGCTGCTTTTTCAAACGTTGATTTTAGTTGAATCCAATAGCTGAGTTCGCCGACACCACCAACGTAACAAATGTTTGGTAAAATAAATTCCTGATATAGCGGACGTAAGACAACATTTGGTGAGAAAGATGCTGGATATTTTTCGAGCAAATCTAAAATTTCAGTAGCTGTAAAATTATCGTCTCCAATTTGGAAATCAGTTTCATTTGCAATAATTCGCTCACGTTTATTTTCACCTAAGAAAAACAGATTTATTTCTCGTGGATGAACTTGAATTTTAAGGTTATTCGATGCTAGCTTATTGTTCGTTCTAACAACTTCTTGATACGAAAATCGGGTTGTTAATTCTTGTTTGAATATCGGTTTAAATGCTGTTTTAAAGGCTTCTTCATCACCATCTAAAATCACCAAGCCAAAAGAACCAAATAACTCGTGAACAAACTGAAAAAATGCTTCTCCATAAGTGTTACCGTTTAATTTATCTATCAATTGATGGATTTCACTTTCAGGATGATTGGCAAAAAACTGCTTGATTTGATCGACAACAGTACTTAATCCAAACAGGTTCATTCTTCCAACTGCACCAGCTTGTTCGCTTTCCCATGAAATAGTTTTTCCAAACAAAAGAAAGGATTTTACTTCTTCAAAATCATGATCTTCACTTGCCATCCAATAAACCGGAACGAAGGTGTTTTTAGGGAATTTTTCGTTTAAAAGTTCACATTGCTTTATAACGTGTAAAATCTTGTAAACGAAATATAAAGGCCCTGTAAATAAGCTGAGTTGATGTCCAGTTGTGATTGTGAAACAGTTTTCATTTTCAAGTGAAGCAATATTTTTTAAAGTAGTAGACACATTTGTAACAGAACTGTATTTTTTTGAGAGAACTGAAACCAACAAATTTCTTTTTTCTGCTGTGAAAAAGGCAGATTTAATGGCTGTTTGTGCTTTTAAATTTTCTTCAGAAAACGGAAGTCCAATGAAATCTAGTAATTCCTCTTGGTTTTCAGTAAACAGTAATTGCTGACTGCTAAAACAATTCGATTCCTTGCGTGGAAAGTGGTGTGATTTCATTAAGAAGTTTGTTTTAAAATGCGATTATTCAATTCTGTTTTTCCAAGAAGATTGAATTTCTCGAGAAGCAAATTCTGTTTCTTTCAATTTTTTAATATCCGACCAAATATCATCCACAGCGTGCAGTAAAGCGTCTTCTTCCTCCATCATTGCTTCATGCATAATTGTTGGGTCTTGGAAATAATGTTTCACAAAATTGGTGTCAAAATCGCCACTTCTAAAAGCTGGATGTTTCAAAACGTATTTACCAAAATCTAAAGTCGTTTTAACTCCAGAAATTTGATAATTGTCAATTGCATCAATTGCTCTTTCAATAGCTTGCGCTCTGTTTTCACCCCAAACAACCAATTTCGCAATCATTGGATCGTAATAAATAGGAATGTCCATGCCTTCTAAAAACGCATCATCGACGCGCACATGGTTTCCACTTGGAATTCGGTAGCGATTTAAGGTTCCAATATCTGGCGTAAATCCATTTAAAGTATCCTCAGCATACACGCGAATTTCAACCGCATGACCATTGATTTTTAATTCATCTTGCAATTTTGGTAAACGTTCACCTCGAGCAACAAGTATTTGCCATTCAACTAAATCTAAACCAGTAATTTCTTCAGTAACAGGATGTTCAACTTGTAAACGCGTATTCATTTCCAAGAAATAGAAATTCAATTTTCCATCTAATAAAAACTCAACAGTTCCCGCACCTTCATAGTTACAAGCTTTACAAACAGCAACTGCTGCTTCACCCATTTCTTTACGTAATTCAGGAGTTAAAATCGCACTTGGCGCTTCTTCCACTACTTTTTGATGACGACGTTGAATCGAACATTCTCGTTCAAATAAGTAAACAACATTTCCGTGTTGGTCGGCAAAAACTTGAATTTCAATATGTCGCGGTTTGTCAACGAATTTTTCAATAAAAACAGCATCGTCACCAAAAGACGAACGTGCTTCAGAAATAGCACGTTCCATTTGAGATTCAAAATCTTCTTCTTTCTCTACAATACGCATTCCTTTTCCACCACCACCAGCAGAGGCTTTGATAAGAATTGGATAACCAACTTCTTCAGCAATTAATTTTGCGGCAGTAACATCTGAAATCGCTTCATCAACACCAGGAACCAACGGAACATTGAACTTTTTTACCGCTTGTTTAGCGCTTAATTTATCGCCCATCACTTCCATCGATTCTGGAGAAGGACCAATTAATTTCATTCCAGCAGCTTTTACTTTTTTTGCAAAACCAGCATTTTCAGACAAGAAACCATAACCCGGGTGAATACCGTCAACACCTAAATCTTTGCAATATTGAAGAATCAAATCTTGTTGTAAATACGACTCAGCTGAAGGACTTTTTCCAACGTAAACTGCTTCGTCCGCTTCTAGAACATGCGGTGCATTTTTATCTGCATCGGAATAAATAGCAACGCTTTGGATATTCATTTTCTTCAAGGTTCTGATTACTCTTCTTGCAATTTCACCTCTGTTTGCGATTAGTACTTTCTTCATAACTTATTCTTTTTCTTCTTTGATAGTTGTCTCATTTTTTGGTTCCAAAGGAGGAACAGGTGATTGTTGTTTTTTCTTTTTAATTGGATACCGTTTCTCTTTTCGGAATAAATCTAAGGTATATTGCAGTAATTCAAAGTCTTTCCATGCATTAAAATCTTCACGGTATGAGATACCTGCACCTTGCGTAAATGGTCCAGCTTTTTCGTTTACGGAGTTAGTATTTGATTTATTGAAAACATTTGCTCTGAAAGTTCCTTTTTCATTCACTAAATATTCAACATTCACATCACCAATTAGTGAACTTGTCCCTTTAGTTTCTGATGAAGTTGCACTAACACTTTCAACACCAAAACTTCCTGATAAGATGAGGCGATCATTTAGAAAACCTGTTTTCACACCAACACCAAGGGAAGTTTCGCCCAATGTTTCGTCAGCACCGTAATCGACATTTAATTTATATTTATCTGAAAGTGAGCCAAGTGCTGAATTTATTTGTGATTCAAGTAAGTCCAAAGCAGCAGAACTTCCTGCAGAAAGAGAGCCTTTTAATGGTTGAAATTTACGAACCAATAGAAGCGAGAAAAACTGACGATTTAATTCATCAGGGTCGTTTTTTACACGAGCAATGAGCGCTTTACCCGTTTCAGGTGCAGAAGGAGCATCGATATCAAAAGCAACAACAGGTTTGAGCAAGGTTTCAGATAGATTTAAGTAACAATCCACATCTTGACTTGAAAGGGTTTTGTCTAATTGCTCAGGGCTTAATTCCAAAATAGAAACACGTTTTAAGGCGATATTGGTTTTAATATCCAAAGCTGCATTTACAGGGTCGCCCGTCCAAGTGATTTTAGAACCTTGAACAATGTTAAAAGGTTGTTTGATTGCTCCAAGCGCAAAATTATAAACACTACCTGCACCGATTACATAATCGCCATTTAAGGTAACGTGATTAAATTGATCCAGACGCATATCAATAATTCCAGAACCTTTGGCTAAAATTTCGTCATTCAATTGTTCATTAAAAATGATTTTCATTTCAGCATCTGGAGTAACTCTGAATTTCATATCTAAGTTAATTCCGGTGAAATCAATTTCATCTTCCAATTGTTTTGTCAAATTCCCTTTTTGAACGAATTGTACAAAGTCTGCTGTTTCATCAATTTCAGAAACACCATACATTGGGAAATTTATAAGCGTTCCTTTTTTCGTTTGTACATCAACAGTTACATCTAAATTACTAGCAGAACCTGAAATATTGGCCGTTCCTCGTCCGTAAGCTTTTCCAAAATATAAATCACCTTCTTTGTATTTGGTATTTAGAATCATGAATTTTTCGAGCGGAACAGCTTTTCCATTAGGAAGAATTTTTTTCGAGAAATCGTCCTCAAAGTTAAACTGTAAGTCTAAATTGAAGTCAGTAAAATTATCGTGGATGATGGTTCCAACAATAGAAGCTGTATTTCCTTCCTTATCTTTAATTGGAATGTTGTTTATTAAAAACGCATCTTCCTCCACATTTATATCTCCACTAATTCGATAATAAACACCTAACAATTCAACCTGAGCGGCACCATCGATTAATTTTAATTTACCTTTTAACTTGGGTGCATCTGGTTTTCCTTTGATAAAAATTTTACCTTTTAGTTTTCCGTCAATATCTTTTACAACAGAAGGATCCATAAATGCATTTGCAAATTTTATGTCAGTATCGTCAAAATTCAAAAACAAATCAAGGTTTTCTGTATTGATTGAGTACATTCCACCGAAATCAAAAGTTTTTGCTCCTCTGTAATTCAAGTCTCCAGATAAAATGATTCGCTCGCGTAAGGCATTCCAATCAGAAAGCACATTGACATCACCAACTTCCTGACCGTCTAGTTTTAGGTCAAAAATGTTGGCATCTCCTTGATAAATCAAGTTTGTGTAGGGATTAGAGATTTTTGCCCAACCCGAAAATTTTCCTTCCACATTGAC
>JBILQY010000384.1:0-3093 GCA_044372955.1 Crocinitomicaceae bacterium
GTTTATTTTTATTAGCTGTTGATCTCGAACTAATTTAAAGTTCGTAACCATTAAATCCTTTTCCGTCAAAACGATGTCTGATGAATTGGCAATTTCCCAACGCAAACCATTTAAAGAGAAAAAGGAAGGACTTAAATTAAAGTTCAACTGATTGTTTTCGAGAATTACTGTTTTCCATTCAATCGACGAGTAATCGGCAGCATTCGGATTCCATGAAAGTTTAGAATCTAAATCGCCGTTTTTTCCTGTTGTTTCAAATCGAATTTTATCAAAACTCAAAGAATCACCGTATTTTAAAGTTGAAATATTGTAATC
Organism: Crocinitomicaceae bacterium; assembly: GCA_044372955.1. Lineage (GTDB taxonomy): Bacteria > Bacteroidota > Bacteroidia > Flavobacteriales_D > Crocinitomicaceae > UBA952. The sequence continues at coordinate 316 of JBILQY010000384.1, forward strand.
ACCATTTATTCCAGTTTGCGTAATACTTTGCTTTACAACAATATCATCAAAGGTTAAATCTTGAAATTTTGCAAAACCTGAAGTTAAATCTAGGTTTAATATTTGATTAACGGAATGATAGTTTCCAGATAAAACAGTTCCTTTTTCAATTTCTAAATCAGGAACGAAAATGGTTAGAAATTCTGTTAAATTACCTGTTTTTAAGTTGAAATTGAAATCACTTAACTTGCGTTTGCTATCCAGTTTTTTCGTCACACCAACCGATGGAAAAACCAATGAAAGATCTTCAAGAAAATCGTTTAAAACAGTTTCATAATTGATATTACCCGATAAATTAAGTGCTAGAATGGAGCTGTTTAGATTAAAAACATCGTAATTCTTTTGGCGTGTTAAATCCAATTTAATAACAGGAACATTTAGTTCGTCACCGCTTTGCTGAAATTGCAGAAAGTTGGCTTGAATATTTCCAGAGATATTTTCAAGTGATTCACCTTCTAAATTTCCAGAAATTTGTGTCGAGATTCTTGAACTGTCTTCTGTCGAAAAATTCAATTCCCACAAATTAGCAAAATCCAAGTTCAAGTCAAATTGATATTTTTGTTTAGCGCCTAATGAAATATTCCCTGTGTATTCTAGATCAATATTGGGGTCTTTAATTTTTAAGTCCGCAAATAAATTATTGTCCGCTAATTCACCATTTTGAAGTGAAATAGTTGAATAGGAATAATTATTGAAATCAAATCGACTCAGATTTGCAAACAAATCATGCATTGCAAAGTCACCTTTTTCATTGATGTCACCATTCAACTTTAATTTTCCGCTCACAAGTCCCATTTGGTTATTGTCTAAAAACGCACCCAAATTAAAACCTGCCACATTAACAGCCATTGAATCTGCGTTTTTTGGTTTGAAACTTAGAACATCGTTTTTATTTTCAATCATCAAGGCTTGAAGTAAGTTCACTTCCCCCAAGCCTGTTTTGGCGCTTTCAAAATTCACATTGAATTTTTCGATTGAACCTGTAAATGAAAAACGCGTTAAATCAATAAATTCAAATTTGGAAACTGGTGATTCAAATTTTAAAGGTGCAGTTCCTTTTGGTAACTTAAATTGCTCTAAATCGGCAAGTGAAATGTAGGATTTATTTAAAAACGATGAGAAATTTGCACTGTTTCCTTTTCGAAAATCGGGAAGATTTATCGTTCCTTGAATAAGTGTCTGATTCCCAATTCTTAAATCTAATTCTTTGATGCTTAAGTTTTTGATTGGATTAACAACTTTTGCAGTCAAACGAATCTTATCCGTCATTCCTTCCATTGCACTTGCGAAGTAAGATACATCCTTGAGCGATAAAACACTTGGTTGAATATCAATGTCAAACTTCACTTTATCTTCAAATGCATCAAATGCTGACCAATCGTTGAAAAGAAGATTTAGTTTAGCGAAAAATAAATTTGACTCTTGGGTTTTAAGTTTAAATTTTTTCAATTTAATTCCTTTCGAACTAAGGTTGACATCCGCTTGAAATTTTTTAGATTCAAAACCACACCTTTCTTTGAAGCGTAAATCCTTGATAGCGAAGTCAATTACATCGTCTTTAATTTTAAGATTTGCTACTTCAAGATTTAACTTTGAAAGTCTTAAATGGTCGTAATCTAATCCAAATGGAAGAATTTCTTTCTGTAAATCATCGTAGCGTAAATCGAAATTTTCAAGTTTGATAGATTTTACGGTCAGAATTACTGGTTTGCTTTCGGACGGTGGAGCATCACTTGAAAAATAGTCAATTAAAAATTGAAAATTAAATTCGCCTTCTTTTTTTGATTTGTAAACCCAGGCAGAACCGTCTGCAAGCAGAACTTGTGAGACAACATAACTGTTTTTAGCAAAATTTAATTGGTCGAAAGTTACGAGAATTTCCTCCGTTGAAATTAAAGTTTCACCTTTTTGATCTAAAGCTTTAACGCCTTTCAATGCAATTTTATCGAGGAAAATAATTTCTAACTTTTCGATGGTTATTTTTGCATCTAACTCTTCTGATAAATAGGTAGTTGCTTGCTGTGCTAAATAAGTTTGAAAAGGGGAGGAGCGAATCAAAAATGCCAGGGAAATAATAAGAATTAAAAGCCATTCAAAGCTTATTCCGAGTATCCTTCCTACAATTTTTAGTAATTTCGCCATTCTTTCAACTGCAAATTTAAAAATCTTTTGGCTGCACACACAATTATACTTGGTATTGAATCTTCCTGCGACGATACATCTGCCGCAATTTTAAAAGATTTTGAAATACTTTCCAATGTAACTGCGAATCAATCAATTCATGAGCAATACGGTGGAGTTGTGCCTGAACTTGCTTCTCGTTCACATCAGGAAAATATCGTGCCAGTGGTTGAAGCAGCGATTAAAAAGGCAGGAATTGATCTTTCAGAAATTAATGCAGTTGCTTTTACACAAGGACCAGGTTTGTTAGGTTCCTTAGTTGTTGGCGCTTCCTTTGCAAAATCTTTCGCGCTAGCCAGAGCCATTCCATTGATTGCTGTTCACCACATGAAAGCACATATTTTAGCGCATTTCATCGATGATTCAAATAAGCAAAAACCTCCCTTTCCCTTTTTATGCCTGACTGTTTCAGGGGGACATACACAAATTGTGAAAGTGGAAAGTGCATCAAAAATGACAATAATTGGTAAGACAATAGATGATGCTGCTGGTGAAGCGTTCGATAAAGCTGCAAAAATGTTAGGACTTCCCTATCCTGGCGGGCCATTAATTGATAAA
>JBILQY010000178.1:0-5609 GCA_044372955.1 Crocinitomicaceae bacterium
TTGGAGGAGGTGGAGCAACAAATGCAGATGTAGCCGCTTCTGGAAGTGGTATTTCTGGTTCTGTTTCAATTACTACTACTGCGGCTAGTTCTATTATCACAACTGGCGCATCAGCAGGTGGCAGCTCTGTTTCGACAACTTGTGGGACAATCACATCAAAAGGCGTTGCGTATGGAACAAGTACCAACCCAACTACTCCAGTGTCTTCAGATGGAACAGGAACAGGGAATTTCACATCAACACTGTCAGGTTTAACACCTAATACTTTGTATAATTATCGTGCTTTTGCTACGAACAGTAATTCTGTGACAAGTTACGGATCGAACTTAACATTTACTACCTTGCATAATGCGCCAACAGTAGGCTCAGGATCGGGTGCAACCACTTCTGCTATAACAGCCAATTGGTCAGCTCCTACAGGTGGTGGAAGTGAAGCGTTTACTTATGAAGTTGCTATTTCAACCTCTTCAACTTTTGCCTCGATATTATCTACTCAATCTGGAATTGCTTCTGGAACAACTTCTTATCAATTTACTGGATTATCAGATGGAACAACCTATTATTTCCGTGTAAGAGCAAACAATGCTGGAGATAATTCAGTTTGGTCCGCGATTAGTTCAGGAATAACCACTTTAACTGTTTGGGAAGATTTTGAAGTTGGAGGTAGTTCTACATATAGTGAGACTTTTGACGTGCAGATTTCTTCCAGAAGTTGGTATATGCTTGATGTTTTTTCAGGATCAATAGTGGGTAGTGATAGGTTTTTTGGAGCAAAATCGCTCAGAATACGAAACACAGGAATTGCATCAATGAATTTTGATGTGACAAATGGTATTTCTTCATTAACAATTTATCACGCTAAATATGGTGCTGATGCAAATTCAACTTGGCGATTAGAAGTATCTAATAACTCCGGTAGTTCATGGGATGCTTATGTCAGTTCTGACATAACAACTTCATCTACAACTTTAACTGCGGAAACATTCAATGTTGATTTATGTGGAAGTTTAAGATTTAGAATCGTTAAACGAAGCGGAGGTTCTGCAAGAATAAATATAGACGACATTGTTTTAGTTGAAAAAGCAGCGACCCCTTCTGCACCTTCCGCATCTGCTCAATCTTTCTGTTCTTCAGCCTCTCCAACGATAGCAAGTTTAACAGCGACTGGTTCATCAATTAAATGGTACGACGCGTCAACAAATGGAAATTTAGTAGCAAGTGAAACAGCATTAAGTGCAGGAAACTATTACGCATCCCAAACCGTTTCAAGTTGTGAGAGTGCAACAAGAACGAGCGTTGCGGTAACAGTTAATGCCAACGGTACGTGGATAGGTGGTGAACTTGGCGAATGGAACATTGCAAATAATTGGTGTGGTGGCGTTCCAAATTCAAATACAGCGGTGGTTTCAATTCCTGCTGGAGTTACAATTGATTTAGACGCATCACCTAGTGTTTTAGATTTAACAGTTGGTTCAGGATCTACTTTAAATTTAGGAGGTAATACAATTACCATTGCCAATGGAGGTGCCTTTACGAATAATGGAACTTTCAATGCGCAAACTGGAACGGTTGCTTTTTCAGGAACAGGAACTTTAGCAGGTAACGCAACAACATTTAATAATTTAACTACAAACGGTAATTTAAATGCTAGTGCTTCACCTACCATAAACGGAACACTCACATTATCTTCAGGAACACTTTCAGTTGGAGCAAACACATTAACGGTCAACGGATCCATCAGTACCACATCCGGCAACATCGATGCGAGCAATGCCTCAGCAACGGTTGTATTTGGTGGTTCATCGGCACAAACGATTCCAGCGTCTACATTTACAGGCAATATCAATAACTTGACATTAAGCAATAGCGAAGGATTAACTACAAATCAGTCCTTAACGGTCGCAAATACGTTGAGTTTGTCGAGTGGAATTTTAACTTTAGGAACTAATAACCTTACATTAACGGGTTCGCTTCACGCTTCAAACAACGGAAGTTCTACTTCATTCATAAATACGAATAGTACAGGTGCTTTCATTCGATCTATTAGTTCAACAGGAGTTAATTATAAGTTTCCAGTTGGTTTGAGCGATTATGCTCCAATATCGGTAAATTTTACTAGTGGTACGATTGCATCAAGCACTTTAGCATCAAGAGCAGTAAGTGGTTTACACCCAGACGCTGTAGATGGTGCTTACATCCGTTCAAATTTGTATTGGCAAATGAATCAATCAGGAATGACAAATCCACAATATAATGTTTCATTTACTTATCCGGGTGTAACCAATGGAGTAGGAAGTTCTGAAACTGAAGCGAATTTGTTACCAGCAAAATATAGTGCATCAACGGGTTGGTTGTCTTCGGGAAGTTGCGCTATTTGTTACAGCGGAACTACAATGGGAACATCATCAATAAATACAGAAACAAAAACACTTACTTGGAATGGTGTTACAGGATTTAGTGATTTTGGAGGATTTGGTGAAGGAAATGGCTCTCCTCTTCCTGTTGAACTTCTATCTTTCAATGGAATTTGTGATGAGAATCAAATTCAATTAACATGGTCTACAGCCTCTGAAAACAATTCAGATTATTTTGAAATTTTAAAATCGCAAGATGGTGAGAATTGGAGAGCAGTAAACAAACAAGCGGCAGCAGGTTTCTCTACAACATTACAAATGTATTCGTTCATTGAAACAGAAAAGTCAAACAACGCATACTATCGTTTAAACCAAGTGGATTTCAACGGAGATAATAAACTGTACGACCCAATTTTCATTGATTGTGAAGGAAACACAAGCCAATTGATTACATATCCAAACCCAAGTAAAAATGGTTTCAATATTGTAATCAGCGATTCAAAATTGGTCGGTGAAGCAACTTTAATCATTCGTGACGCAATGGGTAAAGAAGTCTTGACTAAATCAATTTCAATCGCTGAAGGAATGAATTTATTCCCAATTGCTTCTTATGAAATCGAAAATGGCGTTTATTTCATAACGATTGAAGGAGAAAATGCACAAACGAAAATGATTAAACACATAAAAAACTAAATCGCATTCAACTTACTACTAGCGATTTGAATCCCAACCCGAAGGCTTCTTGAATGATAGCTGGATGGTTGGGATTTTTTGCATTCAAATCAAATAAGGAATTACTGCTTTCACTTTTTTCCGATAATCAAGATAATCATTTCCAAAGCTTTGTATTAATTTTCGTTCCTCCAAATAAATACCAATTGGTAAATAAATGAAAATTGCTACAAAATTTAAAGCATTGTAAAGTGTTGGTTGACAAAGAAAAATACCAATAATTAGGGAAATAAGTCCAGTGTAAATCGGATGACGAACAACCGTGTAAACTCCTTTTTGAATTAATTTTCCTGAGACTTCTGTATGGGAAGTCAATCCAATGAATTCGCGAACGCTAATGTTTTTGAACGCAAATAAATTGAAGAGTATACCGTTCAAAATGAGGACACAGCCAATCACAAACATCCAGTTTTGTCTATCTAGTAATACGATTTTTGGAGCCGTAAATTGGAGTATGTAAATTGATCCAACAAGAACTGAACTCAATAATGAATAAACAAATCGGTACTGTTGCTCTTTCCATTTCAATCTTTTTATCAGTTCGTTTTTTACGCGATTGTCAGCAAAAAAGCTATGAGTTATAAAGAAGAATAACCACAAAATACAACTTAAAATGAGGGTCATAGATAAAGAATTTTGAACTTATAATCGAACTGAGGTTATTAGAAATGTATTTCAAAATAAGGCAATTTAAATTGATTTTTTAACTTTATACTAGAATAGTAATTTGGATGCTAAAACAAAGTTTTTATTTATTCTTATTGGTCTTTTTCTTGTTCAGTTGTAAAACAAGTGAAAAATTAGTAATTGAAGCTGAAAATGAGCATTTTTCTATTTCTTCTCACAAAGAAGTTTGGGTAGATTCAACACGAAATAGAAAGGTTCCGCTTATTATTTATAAACCCAGAAGAAGTGATGAATTACTTGATCAAAAATTGATAATTATCAGTCATGGTTATGGTTTCAATGAAGGAAATCCTTATTTAGGATATTCGTTCATTGCTGAACATTTGGCACGAAAAGGTTATTTCGTTGTGAGTATTCAACATGAATTACCAAGTGATGAATTATTAGCAATGGATGGGGATTTACGTGTTAAGCGGAAACCAAATTGGGAAAAAGGAGTTCAAAATATACTGTTTGTTTCCAATCAATTAAAAGTCAAATATCCTATTTTAACGCAATCAAAAATGATTTTAATTGGTCATTCAAATGGTGGGGATATGTCGGTACTTTTTGCAGAGAAATACCCTGAATTGATTGATATAGTTTTAACTTTAGACCACAGGCGGATGCCAATTCCAAGGGTGAAAGAACCAAAATTTTATTCCCTTCGATCAAATGATCAAAATCCAGATGCAGGTGTTCTTTCAACACCTGAGGAACAAAAAAAATATGGACAAGTATTTATGCAAACGGCTATTAAACACAACGATATGTGCAATACTGCTTCGCATGAAGAGCGGAATGTAATACTTTCGTTTATTGACTTACATCTAAAGATAAAACGTAAATAAACTTTCGTTTTAAGTGCTTTATTTCAAACTCATTCTCTTTAAGCGAGATTTAATGTTATTTTTGATTTTAAAGAGTTCTTATTTTTGTAAAACAAAGTGTTTATTTCATTTTCAGCGGCTTTTTAAGTTCAATTTGACACCATAATTCAATACTAAAACTAATCATTCTCTATGAATTGCATTGAAACTCAAAACCTCACCTACCGCTTTTCGGAGAAAGAAATTATTTTAAAGAACATTCAATTACAAGTTCCTGAAGGTTCAATTTATGGTTTTTTAGGACCAAATGGAGCAGGGAAAACAACAACTTTGAAACTCATTTTAGGTTTACTAAAAAAGCAGGAGGGAAGCATTTCTATTTTCAATAAACCGTTTGAAAAGCATCGAATTGAAATACTTAAAAAAGTTGGCTCGTTGATCGAATCGCCATCGCTATACACACATTTGACAGCCAAAGAAAATTTGAAAATTTGGCAAAAAGTTTATCAATGCCCAATGAGCCGAATTGATGAAGTATTGGAAATTGTGGGTTTGTCTGAAACGGGAAAGAAAAAAGCTGGAAAATTCTCATTGGGCATGAAACAGCGCTTGAGTATCGCCATTGCTTTATTACACAGTCCTACGTTGCTCATTTTAGACGAACCAACAAATGGCCTAGACCCAAATGGTATTTTAGAAATCCGTGAGTTGTTAACCAAAATCAATAGAGAAAATGGAATTACAATTATCATTTCTAGTCATTTATTGGCTGAAATTGAAAAAATGGTGACACATGTGGGAATTATCAACAAAGGTGAAATTTTGTTTCAAGGAACTTTAACAGAATTGCATGAACAACAAACAAAAACTTCTTCAATTATTTTTGAAACAAATGACAGTGAAAAAACAAGTAAAATTCTTCAGTCGAAAGGGTTAGTTGTTACTGTCAAAAACGAACTTGTTATGATTCCTTTTATTGATCGAGAAGTAATAGCGGACATTGTATTAGAACTCGTACACGCAAAAA
>JBILQY010000365.1:0-3261 GCA_044372955.1 Crocinitomicaceae bacterium
GAGGTTTATCAAGTTTCGACCTTGAAAAACGATTTGGAATCCATTTTTATTGACCTAACAAAAAACTAGTCATGCAATTTATACATAGTGTTCAAAGTGAATGGATTAAAACCAAACGCAGCTCAGCTTCTTGGTTGTGTATAATTGGTGGTTTTTTTATTCCAGTAATTTATTTGTTGAAATTTATCTACGACGGAAATTCCATCAATTCCTATAAGGTTGAAATTTGGAAACTACTCTTCAATCAAATGTGGCAAAACATGGCGACTTTTTTGTTGCCAATGGGCGTAATTTTAGCGAGTAGTTTAATTGCGCAATTGGAATTTAAAAACAACACTTGGAAACAAGTTCACGCAAGTCCGCAGAGTTTTACCACCATTTTCTTTGCAAAATTCACAGTAATTGCTTTGATGACTTTGAAATTCTTTCTGTTTTTCAATATTGGAATTTTGGTTGCGGGCATCTTACCATCTTTGATTTTCGACCACAAAATGCCCATTCAAGGAATTCCAATTACTTATTTTTTGCGTTCTAATTTCTATTATTTCGTTACTTGTTTGCCAATTTTAGCCATACAATATTTGATAAGTTTGAAATTCAATAATTTTTTGGTTGCTGTTGGAATCGGACTTTTAGGTTTAATTGGTTCACTTATTGGCATTAGTTGGAAGCACATTTATCTTAGTCCTTACAGCTATTCTGCAATGACGGTATTTCCTGCTAAAAAAGAGTTTCCAATTTACACTTACGCCTTCGTTTACTTTTTGATTATCATGGTGATCAGCTATGTGATTTATGTTTCAAAGAAGGAGAAGGGGTAGAAGATTTTTTGACTAGATTGTTTTACTAATTTACTTCAACTTCTTAAGCACATATAAATTCTTGTCAACCACTAATTTTTCTTTAGTTATTATTGATTTCCAATTATTGGTGCAGGGATACCTTTTGTTGTTTAAAATAATTTCCATATCGAAGCCATCTAAGCAATTAATCCAGCGGTAGGAAACTTTCTTTTTCGTTTGAATTAATTCCAGGGTTGGCGGTTTTCTTGTTCTTAGGTATTGATCAAAAAGTTTTGACAAATCTATGTTTAGCTCTTTTGACATGAATTGTTCAATTTCTGCACTTGTAACTGTTTGATGCCAAAATTTTTGATTCATTTTTCTTAACATAGAACGAAACAATTCATCGTTATTGACCAATGTTCGTATGGTATGTAACATATTGGCACCTTTATAATACATGTCACCGCTACCTTCGTTTTGAACGAGGTATTGACCAATTATTGGTTTGTCATTTGCGATGTTTTGACGCAAACCAATGCAGTATTTATTGCCAGCATCTTTTCCAAACCAATAATCCATGAATAAGGTTTCGGAATAGTCAGTGAATGCCTCGTGAACCCACATATCTGCAATGTCTTTAGTTGTAATGTTGTTTCCAAACCACTCATGTCCCGTTTCGTGAACAATGATATAATCCCATTTTAAACCTTCTCCTGTTCCGCTTAAATCAGTGCCTTGATAGCCATTTTTAAAGCCATTTCCGTAAGCAACCGCACTTTGATGCTCCATACCTAAATGAGGTGCTTCAACGAGTTTGTAACCGTCAGAATAAAAAGGATAAGGTCCAAACCAATGTTCAAAGGCTTTTAGTGTTCGTGGAACTTCTTTAAACTGCTTTTTTGCTTTTTCGAGATTTCCTCTTTTCACCCAATAGTCCAAGTCTAATTTTCCATTTTCTCCTTGATATTCTTCATGATAAGTTACGTAATCACCAATATAAGGAATCATGCAATAATTGTTGATTGGGTTTGAAACTTTCCAAGAATAAGTGCTTTGGCTATCGTTTATTTGTTCAATTCCTACAAGTCTGCCATTACTGACGCATTTAACTGAATTTGGACAGGTGTAGTGCATAGTAACACTATCAGGTTCATCGTACTGAGAATCTTTACAGGGGAACCAAACACTTGCTCCTAAGCCTTGACAAGCGACTGTTATCCATGGAAGACCGTTGGCATCTTTTTTCCAGATGACGCCACCATCCCAAGGTGGATTAACTGCTTTTCGGGGTTTACCGTGGTAGTAAATTGTAAATGAAGCGCTTGTTTTTTCTTTTCGTTTTAATGCTGCTGTTTCAAAAAAATAGGCATTTCCAATTTTTTGAAGGGAAGATTTTGAAATCAATTGATCTTCAAAAAGGATGCTGTCTAGAATTAATGGATCTTGTAAGTCAATTTGAATTGTTTTTTTATTCGATTTTTTAGTTTCAATATCCTTAAAAGTAACTGTATTTGAACCTTTTATTGACTGGGTTGTCGGTTGAAATTCAACGGCTAATTCATAATGTGTGATGTCCCACCAATTACGAGTTTCTCCATAACCACCACGTAAAGAATCGGCTTTCGTAAATTGAGAAAAAGAGTAATTCGCAACGATTAATAGAAAAAAAAGTAGTCGCATACAAACAGTTTAAGTTTAGAACTTCATAAAAATAACCATTACTCAAGAAAATCAGGCTCAGGATAGAGGAATTATTAGAAATGGAGAAAAAAAGCAAAAGAAAAAAGTAAAAAACTGCTTAAACAAAAAGCCAACCTATTGATTTACAATTGATTGGCTTTTTAACCTGTGATTTCGCTGGGATTCGAACCCAGGGCCCATACATTAAAAGTGTATTGCTCTACCAGCTGAGCTACGAAATCGCTTTAGCGGGTGCAAAGATATGTATATATTCCAATTCTGCAAAGGAATTATGCTTATTTTTGAAATATATTTTAAATTAATTTTTAAGTGTTTGAAAATCAGTAAGAGTGGAAGTTAAAAAAAAACATATTTTTTTGATCGGTTTCATGGGAAGTGGTAAAACTTCCAATGGGAAGCTGCTTTCAAAACAATTGAATTTTGACTTTTTAGACACTGATCGTCACATTGAGGAAGAAGAAAATCGTTCGATTCAAGAAATTTTTGACACTAATGGTGAAGCGTATTTTCGTGGTTTGGAACGACAGCTACTTGAGAAAATTTGTTCCTTTGAAAAACCAACCGTTATTTCCACTGGCGGAGGAATGCCAATTTATCACGAGAATATCCATTTGATGCTTGAACACGGTTGGGTTGTGTTTTTGGATATTTCGCTGGGTAAATTGTATTACAGATTGAAAAATGATAAAAAACGTCCTTTACTTCAGTCAGAGGGACAGTTATACGAACTAATTAGCAATAAATTGAAAGAGCGAATGCCGATTTATTCGCAAGC
>JBILQY010000083.1:0-8832 GCA_044372955.1 Crocinitomicaceae bacterium
CCAAAAAATAAAGGACTAGAAATCAAGAATAGAAAGCCAAGAAATAATTTAATTTTCAATTTTCTTAAGTGTATCTTCAACTATTGGATTCGTTGATTTTAAGGTATCAACCACTACTTTTTTAGGAGGAACATATTCACCATTTTGTTTTCCAAGTCGTCGCATCATATTTATTGTTCCATCGCTCATTGCAGCGTACATTCCTACAGCAAAAATCATGTCATTAATACCATTTTTACGAATGATATCTAATAAATTTTGTTTCGAGTAACGAAAATCGACCACCCAAATTTCTTCATAGTGACTGATTAAGAAAGGAGTAAAGGCATTTCCCATTGAGTTTTTGATAACAACCGCTTTTTTACCATTTTTGGTTGTTGTAGTGATTTTCATTAACGGAACATCGCCACCTAAAAAAGTAGAATACGTATTTCCACCCGAACTTGAATGGTAGAATACTTTGGATTTTCTAGGATTGTTGAAACCATATTCTCCATAATATTCAGCGGTTGAAGCCACTTTCGGAACAAAGTATTCCATTGTATCTGGATTTGCACCAACAGTTGGATCTAAGGTTTTTTGATACAAAGAACCAAGGAAATTGTATTTCACTTTTTTGTCCATTTCTTCTAAAGGAACAGGTTCTTTTCCTGCTGCTTTACAAAATGCGACATAAGCGTAATAGGCCCCAAGTGGTTTCCAGTGGTGGTCGGTTTTAAAGAAAAGTCGTTGATCTTTGTGTTTGTCTAATTCATCAAAAACATCACAGAAATAAGCATCTTTTGAAAGACTCGAACCAATCGCAGCTAGAGTTCGCTTGTTTTGACCATAGTAATGCGCATATTTTTCAACGGGCATAAAAGCAGAAGACAATGGAGCAACAGCAGAGAATACACGCACTTCGCCTTTTAATTCTTCCGCGTATTCATTTACCATTTTACTAAAGCGCTTGGACATCGAAACATTTCCTCCACCCATTGGATAAACGCAACCATCGATTATAATGAGTGTTCCATTATAGCTCAAATCAAAATCATCTAAAAGATTGAGTTTTCCTCGCGTGGTATCGCCTTGGTGATGTTGTTGAAGATTATTGTTTTTAGTGGGAACAAATAAAACTTCTTTATTTTTCAATCTAAAGCCTTTGTAGCCTTTTACAAATACAGCCATTTTGATAAATTCTTGGCGATAAGGAAAATTATCATCCACGAAATTATCGACACTATCTGCCCATTTTCCACTTACATAATTGTTATAATTCAACTCTGGAAATCGTGCCAATTCTCTTTTTTCGTCTTGAGAAATTTTTTGCTTTGGTAAATAGAAATACAAAATCGGAGCAACCGTTAAGCTCGCCAAGAAGAAGATTGTATTTAATTTATTGAACATCAGAATCTAAAGTATAAGAATGGGTTGTAAGTTGAGTTCACTAATAGTAAGGTTGCTAAAAATAATAAAGCAATATTTACAGCAGGTTTCACAACATTGAACGTATTATTGGCAGTAATTCTCACTTTCGATTCTGGCTTGAACACTTCATCCCAAGGAATACAGAAAATGATAACCAAACCAAACCAAAAAATATGTTCTAACGCATCCGTCATAAAGCTATCTCTAACAGGATTTTTAGAGTAAAATAAGTTTACAACGAATATTTTCAGCTTTTCAAAATCCAAGAAGTAGAAGATTGCACGCGAAAAGACGATTAATATTAAAGTGTAAGTATGACGAAGAATACGCGGTGTTTTTTTCAGCACTTTATCCAACAATTTCTCGATAATCATAAAACAACCGAAATAGAAACCCCACAGAACGAAATTCCAACTTGCTCCGTGCCAAAAACCAGTCAATAACCAAACAATCATAATGTTTCGCAACTGATTAGAGCGATTTCCACCTAAAGGAATATAAACGTAATCTCTAAAGAATTTCCCTAAAGAAATGTGCCATCTGCGGTAAAAATCTCCGACAGATTGAGCGGCGTAAGGATGCCTAAAGTTTTCGTCGTATTCAAAACCAAATAGCTTTCCTAAACCAATTGCCATATCCGAATAACCACTGAAATCGAAGTATAATTGAATGGAAAACATCGTTATACCGAACCAAGCTTCGTAGGAAGATAAATCGTTGAAACCAACTTCTAGGTATTTGTTTACCAATTCACCAGCAACGTTTGCGATTACTACTTTTTTAAATAATCCCAAGCAAAAGCGTGTTACGCCATCACTCATTTGTGACCAATTCAGTTTTCTATTTTCGATTTGTTCAGCAATTGTTTCGTAACGAACAATTGGACCAGCAACTAACTGATGAAACAAACTCACGAACATCAAGAAATTCAATGGATTTTTCTGCGCTTTAACATCACCTCTATAAACATCAACAGCGTAAGATATCGTTTGGAAAGTATAGAAAGAAATACCAATTGGTAGTGAATTCATTGGTCGGTCGAAAGGCAAATCTCCAAAAACAGCGTGAAGATTATCCCAAATAAATCCACCGTATTTATAGGAAATAAGTAAAGCAAGATTTCCAAAAATCGAGAGTCCAACAAAGAATTTTGCACCAAATTTACCGTGCCATTTTTCAATAAAAATACCATTGAAATAATCAAAAAACGCACTGAACAACATCAAGAAAATCCACATTGGCTCACCCCAAGCATAGAAAATCAACGAAAAGATGGTTAACGTTAAATTCCTAAAAACGATATTTTTGGTTATCGTATGGAAAAGTACACTCAAGGGCAGAAACAAGTAAATAAAAGTCAGACTTGAGAATACCATTGGCTTTAATTGTGCTTTTTTAAAATTTGAGAGAGCGAATTTAAGTAGGAAATTTGAGATAGACTTCAAACAAAGAAGAATTAGAAGGAATTTATTGAACTTTCTAGTGTGTTGTTAATATCATTCTGTCTATTTCTAGTGTTTAAAATCACAGCTTTTTTACCTTTGCGTTTATGCGCAATTTGTTCGCCTTTTTCAAAAGGTTCCAAGTATTTTTATTCTTCGCTTTCTTACAAATCATTGCCTTGTCAATCTATGTTCGGTATTTGTCATTTCCTAAAAGTCAATACCTTACGACGGCTGGAGCAATAACTGCTAAAATGCTCGAAACACAAAACGACTTCACCAAACACTTTAATCTTTCTAAAAATAATTTAGCCTTACAAAAAGAAAATATTCGCCTTCGCAAAAATTTACCTCAAAGTTTGTATCGCATTGATCGCAATTTATTGAAAATTAATGATACAACTTTTAAACAACAGTATGCATATATTCCTGCCACAGTGATTCACTCAACTGTGACACGTCGCAACAACTATTTCACATTAGATGTTGGCTGGAAACAAGGAATTAAAAGAGACATGGGTGTTTTTTCGGATAAAGGCGTTGTTGGAATCGTTCACAATACAAGCGAACATTACTGCGTAGTAAAAAGTGTTCTAACTAAAGACATCAACATTGACGTAATGATTGAGCCTATTGGATTATTTGGATTATTGAAATGGGACGGAAAAAACCCGCGCCGTGGTTCAATTACTGGAATTTCTAATGATTTACGTATCAAAAAATGGTCAAAAGTTGTTACGCGAGGTGGAAGTGGAATTTTCCCACGTGGATTGGCTGTTGGACGAGTGGAATCAATTAAAACCATTGAAGGTGAGCCAATATGGGATGTAGTTGTGAAATTTTCAGAGAATTTTAGAACTTTGCAACGCGTTTACATCGTTAAAAATTTGATGATTGAAGAACAAAAGGAATTAGAAGCACAAATTCCATTAGATGAAGAGGAGGAATAAGGAATGAATGGATTAACAAAAAATAGTTTACGCTTTATCCTTTTTGCTTTTGTTCAAGCATTGATTTTCAACAATCTGGAAGTTGGTTTCGGTATTCATCTAATGATTCACCCACTTTTTATTATGTTGTTGCCTTTTGAAATTGGCGCTTTCTCCTTGATGAGTATCGCGTTTGTTATGGGTGCAATCATTGATATTTTTTCTAACACCTACGGATTATATGCTTCATCTTTATTGATGATGGCATTTTTTCGACCAATTATTTTTAAGTTTTACAGCCCGCGCGAAGGATACGATCCAATCAAAGAACCTTCAATTATCGACATGGGGGGACGTTGGTTTTTCTTCGTTTTCGGTTATTTGTTATTAATCCACCATTTCTGGTATTTCTTAATTGAAATATTTAGAATTGATCAAATTTTATTTATTCTTCAAAAAACAGTTTTAAGTTTGATTTTCTCTTATTTGCTGAGCGTTTTGCTACAAATCTTTTTAATGAAAAAATCTAAAGCAAAATAAAAAAATCTAAAGCAAAATAAATGAACTTCGATGCCCGCAAGTATGTAATCATGGCTTTTATCCTCCTTGTAGGTGGAATTTATACTATTCGCCTTTTTTACATGCAAGTTGTCGATGACACATGGACCTTGCGCGCGCAAGAAATCGCAGAAAAACGCAAAGAAATCACTCCGCCAAGAGGTGTGATTTTTGATAGAAATGGGAAGAAAATTGTTTCCAATCGCACTTATTACAACTTGATGATGGTGGAAGCCGATATTAAAAATTTAGATACTGCGGCTTTTGCTAAATTAATTGGTTGGACAAGAGAAGAGGTTCGAAATCGTTTTTATGAAATCCGAAAAGGAGAAGGGACATACAAAAATCCACATTCAGGAAAAACAACTTCCAATTATCAAAAAATCAGAAAATACCCATTCATCAAGGAATTGACTTTAGAGGAAATTTCAAGAATTGCACCGCATTTAGAGAACTTCCCTGGGTTTTACGAAGAAGTGACAAGTATGCGAAACTATCCGTTTTCAAATGGGGCTAATATTTTAGGTTATTTATCGGAGGTGACGCGTGAAGAAATTGAAATAGATCGTTTTTATAAACCAGGAAATAACATTGGGCGTTCTGGAATTGAGCGTTTTTATGAAAAAGAACTAAGAGGAATTAAAGGAATTAAATACATTGTAACTTCTGCCTTAAATAATGCGATTGAACCTTATGCAGATGGAAAATACGATACAATAGCACGTCAGGCGGATCCACTTAAATTGGGGATGGATATGTTAATTCAAGCCTATGGAGAACGTTTAATGCAAAATAAAAAAGGGTGTATCGTTGCGATTGAACCTTCAACAGGTGAAATTTTGGCTATGGTTTCTGCTCCTTCTTTCGACCCGAATTTATTGGTTGGAAAAAGAAACATCAGCTTGAATTATCCGAAATTGGCAACAGACAAAAATATGCCGCTGTTTCCTCGACCTTTGCAAGCTGAATATCCGCCGGGATCAATCTTCAAATTGGTGCAATCGTTGATTGGATTACAAGAAGGTGTTATAACAGAAAATTCAGGTTTCCCTTGCGACAAAAGCGTTGTTGGATGTCACAATCACCCAATGGCTTCGAATATTCAAGCTGCAGTTCAGTATTCTTGTAACCCATATTACTACGCTGTTATGCGAAGAGTAATTCAGCAAAATGTAAAGAAAAATATGTTTGCAGATGCTGAATTTGGTTTAAACAAATGGTACGAATACATGTTGAGCTTTGGTTTAGGTAAAAGCCTTGAAGCCGATGTTTCAGGTCAACGTCCTGGTGTGATTCCTAATGCAGCCTATTACGATAAATGGTACGGACACCACCGCTGGGCATTTTCTACTATTCGTTCGATTTCAATTGGCCAAGGAGAAGTTAAATTAACACCACTTCAAATGGCAAATATTGCGGCTATTATCGCAAACAAAGGTTGGTTTTACACGCCACATTTTGTAAAGTCAATTGGTAGAAAAGGTCCACTTCCGCAATACAAAGTGAAACATAAAACGATGGTTGATGCGGTACATTTTCCACCTGTAATTGAAGGAATGCGTCGTGTTGTAAATGAAGCAGGAGGTACTGCTAGAATGGCGCGAATTGACAGCATGATTGTATGTGGTAAAACAGGAACAGTTCAAAATCCACATGGAAAAGACCATTCCGTGTTTATTGCTTTCGCACCAATGCATAATCCAAAAATTGCTATTGCTGTTTTTGTGGAAAATTCTGGTTTTGGTGGAACATGGGCAGCACCGATTGCGAGTTTAATGATTGAAAAATACTTGAGAAGAAAAATCAAGGATAAAGAAAAAGAAAAACGCATTTTGGAGGCTAAACTTTCCAATATTGAAGATTTACCTGTCGAAGAAGAAAATCAAAATCAAGGAGATTGAGAAAGAACGATTCTATAGTTGCACAACTCGATTGGCCATTGTAGCTTTCAATCCCGAAAATCCAAATATTTTCAGTTTTGATGAAAAATACGGCAAGCAAATTCTATGGCTATGTGTTTCCTTGTTTTTAGGATTAATAGTCTTTTTAATTGATTCAGATATTTATCGAAAATTTGCTTTTCCAATCTATCTTTTCGTTCTTTCACTTTTGGTTTTAGTTCTTTTTATGCCACCGATAAATGGAGCTAGAGCTTGGATTGGTGTGGGATCGATGGGTATTCAACCAGCAGAGTTTGGAAAAATTGCCGTTTCATTATTGTTAGCAAAATACATTAGTGAACTTAGTGTGAAGCAGCAAACAATTGGAAATGTGGTTGGTGCGGCTATGATTTTATTAGTTCCTATGGTACTGATTTTATTGCAACCAGATGCTGGTTCATTTGTGGTTTTCACCTCGTTTTTGTTTGTAATGTACCGCGAAGGGTTAACATTTGACCCAATTATTTTAGCAATTATTAATTCTTTTCCTGGAGTTAAAATGAAATATACATGGGTTGGAAGTCACTTTATCCCAATTCTTTTTGTGGCTATTTTTTTAAGTGTAATAACCTTATTATTGAGTTCTGTTGAAGTTGATTTTTTCTTTCTACCATCTAAAGTTTCTGGCGCAACAGGAGTTATTGTCACTTTGATTTTATTTGCGATTGTTGCCTTATTGATTATTCGTCAATTTGGAAGTAAACGCGACCGTTCACGCGGCACATTAATTATTGTTTTGGGTTTAGTTTTAGGAGGCGGACTTTCTTTTGGCGTAGGCGCAGGATTCAATAGTTTAGCTTCCCATCAAAAAGACAGAATTGAATTATTTCTTGGTTTGAAGGAAGATCCAGACGGTGAAGATTACAACCGAAATCGTGCGATGGCTGCCGTTGGTTCAGGTGGTTTAACAGGGAAAGGGTACAATAAAGCATCTGTTTCAAGCGTCGAAAGCAACCACGTTCCTGAATCTGAAACGGACTTTATTTTTTGTCCATTCGCTGAAGAATGGGGGTTTTTGGGAACCGTCGTTTTAATTTTTATGTACATGTTTATGCTGATTCGAATAATTGTTATCGCCGAACGGCAACGAGCTGCCTTCAATCGAATTTATGCTTATTGCGTTGCAATGATTTTGTTTTACCATTTCGCCATAAACATAGGAATGAACATAGGATTTGCTCCAGTAATCGGAATTCCGTTGCCATTTTTCAGCTACGGAGGTTCGTCGATGATGTCCTTTTCAATGATGATGTTTATCCTTCTAAAATTGGATAGTCAGCGAAAAGATGTTTTAAGATAAAGTTGTTAACTTAGCCTCCAATTTAAGCTAATTGTATTTTGATTTTATTACTGTAATTTTAATAAAGAAATAGCATCGTTTATATGAATGATAAAAATAAAAACTCCTCAACTAAAAAACCAGTAACTTCTTTATCTCCAGAGGAAAATAAAAAATACACTATTTACTTTTGGATACTTTCATTGTTTCCATTCTTAATTGTTACTTCCTTGTTTTTGTTTCAATCGGAAGACGATTTACCTCCTGTTGAGCTTTTGGATAATCCACCAGAAATTCAAGCGTCTTTGATTATTGCCAAAAAAAGCGAGAAAGAAGACACGGTTATTGGTCGTTTTTGGTTGGTGAATCGCACAAGTGTAAAGTACCGCCAAATTTCTCCTTTTGTAATTGATGCTTTAATTGCAACCGAAGACGAGCGTTTTATGAGCCACTCAGGAATTGATTTTAAAGGTCTGGCGCGTTCGATTTTTAGCCTTGGTTCTAAAGGTGGAGCATCTACAATTCCGCAGCAGTTGGCGAAATTGTTATTTACCTTACAAAAGCGTCAAGAAGAAGAAATTGCTCGTGCGAAAGGGGAAACTTTGGCTGCTAGAGTTGGTGGTTTTTTCGGAAAATTCAGAAGAATTAACGAGAAGATACAAGAAAATATCATTGCAAAGCGCTTGGAAGAACGCTACACAAAAGAAGAAATAATTACGATGTACTTGAATCAATTTGATTTCTTGTACAATGCTGTTGGTATTGAAAACGCAGCACGTGTATATTTCAATAAAGCGCCTATTAATTTAACCAAAGCTGAAGCAGCAATGTTGGTTGGGATGTGTAAAAACCCCGATTTATACAATCCTTATTCGTATCAAATTGATAACTATAGAAGGAAAATAGCAAACAATAAAGGAATTCCTTTTAATCAAGTTACGCAAGCAGAAATCGATGAAAGACGTTCGAAAGATTCACTTAGAGCAGTTGAAAGAAGAAATCAAGTTTTATATCAATGGTTGAAAAATAGTGAGGCTGAAAACGATGCTTTACAAACAAAAATTACTCGTGAAGAATTTGATAAATTAAAAGTAACTCCTGTTGCAACTAACTTTAAATCGCTTGATCACAAAGAAGGAATGGCACCGTACTTTAGGGAATCGATGCGCAACGAAGTGACTGAAATTTTAGAGCAAAAAAATGACGATGGTACTTTAAAATACCTCAAAGAAGACGGAACGCCTTACAACATCTATCGTGACGGATTGAAAATT
>JBILQY010000084.1:0-8817 GCA_044372955.1 Crocinitomicaceae bacterium
GGTTAGATAGTTATGAGTCCTTATTTTCACATGGAATTTAAAAGAGTCTTTTTCTAAAAACCGGGGTTAATGGACAATTGAAAGAACAAATCAAGATAAGAGATTTTTTTGTTGGATTCATGATTTTTTTATTGATTTTCAAATAAATAGCTTTTCATTATTGAAAATAAATAGCGCTTTTTCCTTGTCATTCACTTTCTTTCAAAAACATAAATGAAACCATCTGAAACCGTTTCTATTAGGATTAATTGATTGTCTTCAATTAAATAGGCATAATCCAATTGATTTAGGGAATAGAAGTTTAATTTATACTTTGCAGTGCCATCATTCGTTTCAATTTTAAAACGCAATCTTCTAACTTTCTTAGAACCTTCATAAACTTTAAAAACACCCTTATCGCTTATTTCTAGCCAACTATTGGAATTATAAAGTGTATTTCCACCAGCTCCAGAAAATCCTCCTGAATTGTAAGAATAGTTCCACTCTCCAAAAATTTGTTTTGAGTCTTCGTCTGGTGTTTCTATTTTTTTACAGCCCGTAATCACAATTAGTAATATGAAAAAGAAACCGATTAATAACTTATTTACCTTCATAACTTGTTGTCTTTTAATACGTAAAGTTAGCATGATTCATAGAATAGGAGTTCTATACCCCATAAAAGTCAATTGAATTATTGAATGAAGGATTTGTAAGTTTATAAATCATTTTTTCTCGTTCCGTCAATTTTTGATAATAACTGCTAAACTCGTTCAAATTGTCTTCACCTTGTCTCGTTTTCCAAAATACATCCGATTTAACGATACCTGTAAATTTTTGCCAAAGAGGCTGAATAGAATTTTCAAGTGGTTTGAAGTGACCAAACTCTTTTATGAAATCTCTTGCAGCCATTAAAGCAAAACCGAGTAGATTTTGTCCTCGCCAAGCGTAAATGTTTTCAATTTCGGCGTTATCTGGAGAAAGACCAATGCCCCAAATTGTATCAACAGGGCTTGCTTCCACTAAAATTCGATTGTCTGTTTTTAATAAAAAGTCAGCAAGTTTTGGATGTTGGTTGAATTTATGAATGTTACCAAGTTTTACAATCTCAAATTTTCTATTGTTCCAAGTTTGTTCATCATATCCAAGTACTTGTCGCCCAAGATCTTTAGCTTCACCTGGTTTGTCGCAGTTTATGATTTTGTCAAAAATATTTTTGTCGTTAAACAACAGTGCTTTTTGAGCCATCATCCAATGTTCTGCGGTCTTGTAAGTAATGTTGTTAACTGTAAACGGGCTCTCAAACCACTGACTGAAACAAAACTTTCCAATTTCTTCATTGAACTTGTTCGTATGCCCCCAAAAGAAAACATATTTCAAAGTGTCACCTCTTTCAAATTTTTCTTTCAACCAGTTTATGTTGTAGTTTGAAGTCATTATTTTTACTGATAAAGGTTCTTAACTATTGTCTTTTTCGTTTTTTTTACTCCAAATCTCGCTTCACTATTTCTTCGTGATGCTTAACATGATAAATCGTAAAACACAACATTTCTCGTAAAGTCAATTTTCCCAAAAGTGGGTGCGGTAAAACATATTTATCAAGATCGTCTTCGGTGAAATTGTCCAATTTGCGAACTAACTTTTCGACCTCTTTTTTTAAGACAGCCTTTAGATTTGATGCTTTTTCGTTACCCACCTTTTTTGGAACAAATCTTCCTGATGCTCGGCCTCCTTTTTCAAGTTTCGATACATATTTTTTGACTAAATCATCGTAACTCAAACTTGCACGATTTGCTTTTCCCCAAATCAGTTTCAATAAAAACTTCGGAAAACTAAAGACGAGTCCAACCGGCTTCACCGAAAGACAGATGTGTTCAAGTTGCTGTCCAGCAGACCATTTGTCGTTTTTCGCACTTTGAAATTCTTGTTCAGTCAACGTTTCCAAATAAGAAATGAATGAGTGGTGGCTTTCGAGAAGGTGGGATTTTATGGTTTGTTTGTCCATGAGGTGATTTAAAAAGTGATTTTCGTTGAACCAAGTTAAAAATAATTTCTTGAGCGTGAGTTTTCTAATCACCATTTATGAATTCAAGTTATTACCATAAAGAAAACCCTTTTTTGAGCTAGTATTTTATTTGCCTTTCTTTTTTTCTTGACAAAAAAAGAAACACCACGCAGTAGCAGCGAAGCTAAAAAAGTCAAGGCTCTGAATTTCTCTTTGTTCGCAAATCTTAATCCTTCAACTATTTACAACTCGTCGCGAACAATTTTAACTCCTTTCTGAAACTGGATTTTGGCAGATGTTTTTACAAAAATTCTTAAAATTAACCAGTTTCAGTTCAGTAGTTAAAACCTAGAAATTCAAGGCCGGTAATTGTTCGGTATTATTTACAAAACAGTTCTCACTTCGATTATATGTTTGATTTTTGAGTTAATAATATTTTGTTAAAACGAATAATTAAAAAAATTTATCATTAAAAAGTGATTCAAATTCGTCATACAATTTATAACAATTTGGTTGGTCCGACAAATACCTTCCTGTTTCAAGTTGAGCTTTGAAATAATTATAGTGTTGGTCAAAAGCAGTTCCAAAAATTTCTGCCCAAGCTTTGTCTTGAAATTCGGTTGCAGTAATATTTTTCGCACTCAATAAAATCAAAATGTGTTGACCTGGATTATTGTCAATGCCATCTTTCCAAACAATTAAACCGATTTCTATTTTATCAATATCAAACGAAATAATCTGCTCATAAAGGTATTCATTGATTTTAGTTGGATCAATGTTCTGTATTGTACCTTCTTCATCCACAGTATTAAAAGTAACGTTTGTAGTTTCGAATTCTATCTGAAGTGGAAAAACTAGTTTATGATGATCAATGCTTAATTTATTCTTTTCAACGATAACATCTGAAAAAACGTGAGTTGTAAAGTCATTGAGTGTTATTGAAAATTTATCAGCTTTGATACTTGTTTCTAAAACCCAACTATCATGAAGTAATCCAAGATATTTGTGATAAATCCCAAGTCGATTTGCATTTTCTGCAATTAATTTATTGTTTACAGCATAAGAAGCTGTGTCAATTTCAATGTCCACAAAAATGTCTGCTAATAATGGAGCAATTTCTTGAATGTTTTTTTTCTTCTTTTATAAAAATTCAAATTTCTATTCTATGAGCTTTATCACCCAAATTCAATAAACATCAATCCCTCAAAACAAATCTACGTGATTGCAGTAGCGTCATACATATTTAAAAATTGTAATCCTTTAAAATTTTGTAACTGAAGTTATTGTTTATCAGCATGTTTAATGCGTCTTTGTCCATAAAATTTTAGTGTTGGAATGTTACAAAAAATCGAAATCGCGTGCTTTTGATTGTAATACAACGGCGAAGAAAGGTTAAAAGTATAACCATAGAAAACATTCATGTATCCCAGCAGTGTGAAACCGATTTCAGGTCTTATTTTTAATGAACCACTTGTGAAATTCTCAGTATAGTAAGTTGCATTAAGTCTTGTCCCAAGAAATAAAAAATGCGCTTCCGCACTCAATTTAGGACCAAAAACTATTTTTTCATCGACTAAAAAATCACTTCCAACCGCAAAAGTAACAGTACCATAAGCGTCACAATAACTTCCTATTAAATTCATCCAACCTATTCCTAATTCTGCAACATGGTAATTGGAGTACATGTAGCCAACCTTTAAAGCAAGAGCTTTCGACCAAGCATCTGCGTGATATTCATTGTGTCGAATGCAAAATGCTGTATCTCTCAGATATCCATAAAATTTGGTTCCAGTTGAATCATTTTGCGAAAACGAAACAAAAGAGAAAAACAACACCCAAATTAGAATTCGTCTTTTTATCATTTTTTCTACAAAGCTTTACTGAACTTAATTCAGTTGTTCAGCATATTATCTCTCAGGGTGAGTTTAAACCTTTTTAAAACTAAATTACTTAACCAATTTTACTAAAGAGTTACACGACAACAAAAACGAATATTCATCCTTAATTATCAATAATCTGCTTATAAACAAATTGTCCCCAACTTTTAGGGCTGAGGACAAGTGTTGTTTTTTTAAACTGGCGCATCGTATTAAAAAGATGCTATTATTTTTAAGTTCTATTTTAGATTTCGATTAAACTTTAAAGTTCCATCCAAAAGTATCTTCAATTTCACCCATTTTCAACGCGTCCATGTGCGCTTTGATTTTATTAGATAAAGTGCGTGTTTCGATTGCAGGTATTTCCAAACGTTCGTCGCGGTAACCAATTACTGCAACTTGTGCGATTGTAGCCGCAGTTCCAACGCCAAAAGCGTCTTCTAAAGAACCATTTCTAGCTGCTAAAACAATTTCTTCTACCGTAACTTTGCGTTCTTCTACTTCAATTCCCCAAGTTAAAACAAGGTCGATTAATGAACGTTTTGTAATACCACGTAAAATCGTATCCGAATCTTCAGAAGGTGTAATCAATTTTCCACCAATTTGAAACATAATATTCATCGTTCCAGATTCTTCAATGTATTTATGCTCTTTCGCATCTGTCCATAAAAGTTGGTGAAATCCTTGAATTTGACACTGTTTCGCTGGATAAAGAGAAGCACCATAATTTCCTGCTGCTTTCGCTCTACCTACTCCACCTTCTGCCGCACGCGTATAATGTTCTTCTATTTTAATTCTCACTGGTTCAGAATAATAAGCGCCTACTGGAGAGGTAATTACCATAAACTTATAAGTATCAGAAGGCTTAATTCCAACGTATTCATCTGTTGCAAATAAAAATGGACGAATGTAAAGCGAGTAACCCTCTTTATCCGTAACCCAATTGGCATCTACTTCGACTAATTTACGAACCGCTTCCACAAAAATTTCTTCTGGTACTGGAGGCATACACATTCTTTCAGCCGATTGTTTAAAACGTTTAGCATTCATGTCAGGTCTAAAAATGGTGATTTCACCAGCTTTGTTTTTGTAAGCTTTCAAACCTTCAAAAATTGACTGACCGTAATGAATTGCTGACATTGCGGGGTGCATTGGAATGGGCGCAAATGGAATTACTTTTCCTTCTTGCCATTGACCATCGCTGTATTCCATCAAAAACATATGATCAGAGAAAACTTTACCAAATGGTAAATTCTCCCAATCCACTTGGTTTATTTTAGAATCAAGTGATTTTTGAATAGAAAAGTTGATTGTTGATGTTGACATTTAATAGTTTTTTGTCTTGCGAATATAAGGTTTTAACTTAATTAGACAATCTATTTATTTGTCAACAGATTTAAGAATACATGAACGGTAAACAGGTTTAATTGGCTAAATACAATTATTTCAAAAACTTAGAACTTAAAAATCAACTAAAATTTGGAATTATTCTAGGGAAAAATTGGGGATTTTTTGGGGATTTTTGGCAATTTTCTTTTTGGTTGAAAACTCATTTGAAAACTTAATTTTTGAATTTTCAAGTACATGAAAAAAAAGTAGAATTTTGAGCAAAACTTTAAACTATGAACACAGAAACACTAACACTTCAAGAAGAAATCAATGCTTTAAAAGCACAATTAACTGGCGATTTGTTTGCCGACATGGACTTGAAAGACCAAATTCACAATCTTGAAATGAAGTTAAACGGTGTTAAACCGATGGATACTTACATTGATTGTGTAGGTTGCGGCTCTTAAATTTTACATTTTTTGAACAAGCAATGCATTTTTTGCGTTGTTTAAAATAAAAACATGAAGCAATTCGAAGTTCCTGAATTTTATCGTTCACCCATCATAAGCAAAGTCAAGGCAAAACGTAGATTGGAGGATCCACGTAAAAAGGACTTCACTCCTACTGAAATTACTTTTGGTAAAGTTACCTTTTTGATACCACGTCATTTTGGCTTTTGTTATGGTGTAGAAAATGCAATTGAAAAAAGCTATAAAGCCATTCAGGAAAATCCAGAAAAACGCATTTTTTTATTGAGCCAAATGATTCACAATCCAGATGTGAATGCAGATTTACAATCCTATGGACTGCAATTTTTACAAGACACAGAAGGAAAACAACTGATTCCATTCGAAACTTTAACTGCTGAAGATATTGTCATCATTCCTGCTTTTGGAACCACACTCGAGATTGAACAACAACTTCGAGCTATTGGTGTAAACATCGACAACTATAATACAACTTGCCCTTTCGTTGAAAAAGTTTGGAATCGTTCAGAGAAATTAGGGGAAACCCAACACACGATTATTATCCATGGAAAAGCAAAACACGAAGAAACACGTGCAACTTTTTCACACAGTTCAAGTAATGCGCCTGCGCTCGTTATAAAAGACATTAAAGAAGCAAAGTTTCTTGGTGAAGTAATCTTAGGTTTAAAATCTACGGAAGAATTTCTTTCCTATTTTGAAGGAAAAATGAGTCCAAATTTTGATCCAACGCTTCATTTAACTAAAATCGGGGTGGTGAATCAAACAACGATGTTGGCAACTGAAACTCAAGAAATTACTGATTATTTGCGTGAAATTATGCTTCAGAAATACGGAGTAGCTGAAATAAAAAATCACATTGCTGACACGAGAGACACTTTGTGCTATGCAACAAATGATAATCAATCAGCCACTTATGGATTATTGGAAAACGAAGCGGATTTAGCGGTTGTTGTTGGTGGTTACAATAGTTCAAATACCAGTCATTTAGTTGAATTATTGGAACAAAAATTTCCTACTTTTTATATCCGAGGAAAAGACGAAATCAAGTCTAAAAGCAATATTCACTCCTTTGATATTCATTCAAGTAAAGTTTTAGATAAAGACACTTTTATTCCTGAAAAAGAAAACGTTAGAATCATAATTTCATCTGGAGCATCTTGTCCTGACGCTTTAGTTGATGGGGTGCTTCATAAAATCATTTCGTTGATTGACCCAACTGTTGATACAACCGAATTATTAAATCAAATATAAATGAAAATATATACAAAAAAAGGTGATTCAGGTAAAACTGGATTAATTGGCGGTACACGTGTTCCCAAAAATGCCATTCGTATTGATGCGTATGGAACGGTTGATGAATTAAACTCATTTTTGGGTGTAGTTCGTGACCATGAAATCGACGGAAAATACAAAACGCAACTCATTGAAATTCAAGATCGTTTGTTCACCATTGGTTCAAGTTTGGCCTCAGATCCTGAAAAGTCAAATATGAAAATTCCAGATTTGAAGGAAAGTGATATCGAAGCATTGGAGAATTGGATGGATGAAATGGACGAACAATTGCCTGAAATGCGTTTTTTCGTGCTTCCAGGTGGACATCAAGCCGTTTCCTTTTGTCATGTTTCACGTTGCGTTTGCCGAAGAGCGGAACGAATCATTGTGGAACTAAATGAAAAAGAGTTTGTTGCACCTTTAGTTTTATCTTACATGAACCGATTAAGTGATTACCTTTTTGTATTAGGTCGTAAAATTTCTCACGATTTGGGTGCTGCAGAGCAAGCTTGGCATCCAAGAATGGATTAGGATTTTTTGAAGCAACTAATTAAAAGCGTTAAAGATTTCTTTAGCGCTTTTTTTATGCTTATTTAAACGTATAACCAATGCTAAAACCTGGCCAAGGAAAAGCAGGATAATAAAGACCAAGAACATTACTGAATAAGGAACTAATTCGCATTGCCCCATTGTTTCCAGAGCTACTAAAGCTTACTAAATCAATCATAGGGGTTGCTGCAACTTTTAAAAACAAACCTCCTTTTGGACGCTGAAAACGATAGCCAATTTTTGGAGTCAAATAGATATAAAAATTATTAGTTGTTGATAGACCAAACTCTGATTTGACAGCCATTCCAGTGATTCCAACTCCAAGTTCTAAATGGTGACTTTTCTTACCAAACAACCAATTATAAGAAACTGGAACGCCAAAATAACTGCCATCTCCAAACTGAATTTGGTTTGGAACATAAACCACTCCTGCTGTGAAAGAATTAAACACTTTTTTATCCGTATTTAAAAGCCGATCGTAATTCAAAGACCAACAAAATCCTTGACCAAAAGCCTCCGCATAAATGGTGTTTTTTTCTAATGGAAAATTCGTTTGTTTTTCTTGCGCACTAGAGTTGTTGGAGAAACTTAGAAGCAAAGTAAAAAGTAAAATTTGTCTCATTTCGGTTTTTAAAATAAGACAATTTAACACATAGAAAAGTTACACCTCTATTCATTCAATAATTGTTATTACTAGTTGTTAGGGTGATAAAAGGTTAATCAAAAATGACATTGCATAAAAAATGTGATTTCCTTTTTTATAGAAGAGTTAACAATTCCCTCAACATAACATGAGAAATATACAAGTTCTAGGTTTAATTATGTTGGATTTTAACAATCGCCTTCACTTAGATTTGTAACACAAATAAAAACAAGTACATCTTAAAACTTTTATTTTAAATCTTGTTTTAATTCCAACTCAAATAGTTCAATAACAAATAATTAAACTTAAAAATCATGTCTCCAGCACACATTCATTTACTCATCACTCACTTACCAATTTTTGGTTCGCTTATCGGTAGTTTAGTGCTTGCCTATGCAATAATTGTAAAAAGTAATGACACTAAAATCGCTGCTTATGGAGTTTTAGTTCTTTCCACTTTCGGAGCTGGAATTGCTTACTTAACGGGTGAAGGTGCAGAAGAAGTGGTTGAAGAAATTCCTGGTGTGGTGGAATCTACCATTGAAACACACGAAAATTTCGCTTTGATTGCATTGATAGGCTTACTAATTTTAGGATTACTTTCCGTTATAGGTCTAATTGCAATCGTAAACAAATCAATTTATGCTCCTAAAATTGCAATTGTGGTTTTAATAGCAG
>JBILQY010000112.1:0-7760 GCA_044372955.1 Crocinitomicaceae bacterium
TAGTAGTTCGCTACTATTCAATAAATAGTTCTCACTTCGATTAAATTCTTGATTTTTAATGTTAAATAATTTTCTGGTACGATTGCGGATACACATAAATCTAAATACTTTTTATACCAATTAACAAGAATATTGTCTCCGTCGCGGCGGAAATAAAAACTTATTTGGTATAATACCTCCGCCACGATGGAAACGGTTTGACAAAATTAATTTGAATTTTCTATCCGCCTGGGCGGTGACATTTTAAGCGTTCGTGGGTATTAGAATGAAAAGAAGCGAATAGCAATAATGAATCAAACATACTATTAACCTCAGTTCGATTATTCAAACTCTTTAATAGAAAAGAGTGCTAAAACAAAATAGTTGATGTTTTTAAAATCTAGTTGCAAAACGAATTTGATAAAATATCAATCGCTTAATGCCCTAAAACAAAAAAAACGTGTGCTAATTACTTAACACACGTTTGGATTATTTACAGTAGTCGGTTTTATCTCGTAAATAACATTTCTCTAAATTTAGGTAAAGGCCATAATTCATCGTCAACAAGCAACTCTAATTTGTCGGCGTGGTAACGAATTTCATCAAAGTATGGTTTTACTTTATCACAATAAGCAAGTGCTTTTTCTTCCGCATGTTCGTGTTTGTTAGCTGATTTACGTTCTTCTAACATCGCATCAGATGCAGCTTTCATTGCGTTTACATGTCCTGAAATTTCTTCTATGATTTCAATAACTGCTTTCCCGTTTTGTTTACCTGTTTTTTCTCCAAAAACAGCAATCAAACCTTGAACATTTTGAATCAATTTATTTTGATACTCTGTAGCGGCAGGAATGAAATAGTTTTGAGTCATATCTCCCATCAAACGCGATTCAATTTGAATTTTCAAAACATAATTCTCAAATTCAATTTCTTTTCTTGCCTCTAATTCTCTCGCAGAAAGAACATTCATTTCTTCGAATAAATCTGCCACTTTTTTGTCATCCCAAATTTTCAGAGCTCTTGGTGTGTCTTTGTGGTTTGATAAACCTCTTTTTTCAGCTTCAACCACCCATTCGTCACCATAACCATTTCCTTCGAATCGAATTGTTTTAGAACGCTTGATTAAAACTTGAAGTTCTTTTAAAATCGCCTCATCTTTGGATTCACCTTTATCAATACGTGCGTCAACCGATTTTTTAAATTCTTTCAATTGTTTAGCCATAATTGTATTTAAAACAATCATTGCTGAGCTACAATTTGCGGAAGACCCAACAGCTCTAAACTCAAACTTATTTCCTGTAAATGCAAACGGCGAAGTTCTATTTCTATCTGTATTATCCAACAATATTTGCGGGATTTTACCAATATTCAATTTCAATTCCGTTTTGTCTTGTGGAGTCATTTTTCCAGCTTTCACATTTTGCTCTAAATCGTCCAATAAACCAGAAAGTTGTGTTCCAATAAATGCAGAAATAATTGCCGGAGGGGCTTCGTTTGCACCTAATCGATGGTCATTTCCAGCTGAAGCAATTGCTGCTCTTAACAAATCAGCATTATCGTAAATTGCATTGATTGTGTTTACGAAAAATGTTAAGAACTGTAAATTTGACTTTGGATTTTTCCCAGGAGCTAATAAGTTTACACCTGTATTTGTACTTAAAGACCAGTTGTTATGTTTTCCAGAACCATTAACGCCAGCAAACGGTTTTTCGTGGAATAAAATTCTAAAGTTATGTTTGCGTGCGATTTTTTCCATCAAATCCATCAACAATAAATTATGGTCATTTGCCAAATTACACTCTTCAAAGATAGGCGCACATTCAAATTGATTTGGTGCAACTTCATTGTGGCGAGTTGTAACTGGAATTCCTAAACGTAAAGATTCGATTTCAAATTCGCGCATAAATTCTGTTACACGTTCAGGAATTGAACCAAAATAATGATCTTCTAATTGTTGACCTTTTGCTGGTGCGTGACCAAATAATGCTCTGCCAGTCATTAAAATATCAGGACGCGCGTTATATAAAGCTTGGTCAATTAAGAAATATTCTTGTTCCCATCCTAATGTGGCATTTACTTTCGTTACATTTTTATCAAAGTATTGACAAACTTCAACAGCAGCTTGATCAACAGCATGTAAAGCTTTTAATAAAGGCATCTTAAAATCTAAAGATTCACCTGTATAGGATATAAAAATTGTTGGAATACAAAGTGTTTTTCCAATCATAAAAGCTGGTGAAGATGGATCCCAAGCAGTGTAGCCTCTAGCTTCGAATGTATTTCTGATTCCACCATTTGGAAAAGATGATGCGTCTGGTTCTTGCTGAACTAGTAAATCACCATCAAAACGCTCGATAGCTTTTCCAGGACCGATTGGTTTTAGAAATGCATCGTGTTTTTCAGCTGTTGCACCTGTAAGTGGTTGGAACCAGTGTGTATAATGTGTTGCGCCTTTAGAAATCGCCCAGTCTTTCATAGCAGAAGCTACTTGATCAGCATTTTTACGATCCAAACGCGTTCCATTTTGAATTGATTCTACCATTGATTTGTAAGTCTCAGATGGAAGAAATTCTCTCATAACGTCAATATGAAAAACATTCACCCCAAATAATTCGGATAACTTTCCGTCATAATCAACATGTTTAGGTTCTCTGTTTAGAACATCTTGATAAGCTTT
This sequence comes from Crocinitomicaceae bacterium, assembly GCA_044372955.1. Classification (GTDB taxonomy): domain Bacteria; phylum Bacteroidota; class Bacteroidia; order Flavobacteriales_D; family Crocinitomicaceae; genus UBA952. The sequence continues at coordinate 2,657 of JBILQY010000112.1, forward strand.
TAATCTCTTTGTTGCCATTTTTTATATTTTTTTGAGCAAAAGTAAAAAATTTAAGGGGGTATGCCTAAATTTTTTATGTTAATTTTTAATTAACCCCCTATTTTTTGAGCTAAAATCGAAAAATAATGAAATTTGCATTTTTACATTTTGGAATACTAATTTTCAGTATTTTTGAAAATATGATCCGAACATCTTTTCTTTTTGCGCTTATTCTACCTCTACTTGTTGGCTGTCCGATGTCGAATTCACCAACAAAAGCTGCCAATGAGTTGTACGCAAACAAAATGGATTTTAAAAAATGGGCTACCTTTGATTTTGAAGGTATTTCTTTTATCCTACCCCAAAAATTTGAGGAAGAAACAAGTTTTGACTATACAATTGACAAATATTCCTCCAAACAGTATAGTATTCAGTCGTTGTTTTTATATTTCAGTGTTGAAAAATTCAGTGACACAAGTGCAACCTATTTACAATATGTGAACAATCAAAAATCGAATTTACATGCTGTTCAGAAAAACTACATCAATAGCATTCAAAATTCTTTAAAAGGTAATTACTATGAAGGATTTCGTACTTCTGAAATAAAACATATCAGCAGAAACTGTTTATCACAAGTAATCATTGAGAACTTCAGCCGACAAAACAAATGGGATTCAGACCAAACGAGTACTTACTTCATTGCCACCAAGAAGATAAAAAAATCATTCTACGTTTTTCAATTTGTGGGCAAGTCAGAAAATATGCGTTATCTACAAGATGATTTTTTTAAAATCGTGAACTCTGCTCATTAGTTGAAAAAAATGGAACTAAAAATCAATTTACTGCAAGAAAAGATTCAAAGTCAGTTACCGGGAATTGAATCGCACATTGAATTTTATCCCTATCGCTTTTCAAATGAAAACACAATTGATACCTCATCTTTTCGCAAAGCAGCAGTAGCAGTTCATCTTTTTACTAAAGAGAATCAACTTCATCTACTATTAATTGAGCGTTCGGAATACGATGGAACCCATAGTAAGCAAATAGCCTTTCCTGGAGGCAAGATTGACCCCGATGATTTTTCCACTGAATATGCTGCTCGGAGAGAAAGTTTTGAAGAAGTGGCAATTCCATTTGACAAAGGCCAATTAATAGGACAACTCACTGAGGTTAACATTCCTGTTTCAAAATTTAACGTGATTCCTTTCGTATTTTATCATGAAGAACTTCCTGAATTGACAAAAAACGAACGAGAAGTAAACGAAATATTTACAATTTCATTAGAAGAGTTATTGGACGAATCAAACAAAACGCAAACGCTTATTCAAATTAACAAGCAAGTTAGGCTCCCAAAAGTTCCTTGTTTTATTATTCAAGAAAAAATAATTTGGGGAGCTACCGCTTTGATTTTAAATGAATTGAGATTGGTTTATCAGCAAATCTAAAACTTATAGAAAGCAAAAAGAGGAACAAACCGTAACTTGTTCCTCTTTCTGCTAAACCATGCTAAAACTATAAAACTCAAAAACTACAACTATGAAATGTAATTTTCTGATGCAAAGATAGAGCAAGAATTTTATTATGCAAACATAATTATATTAAAATAATGTTAAATATTCCAAGCAATAGTCATTTCGCGTTTTCCAGGAGGTCCGGGAAGTGTTTCAACCTTTAAGCCCAATGTTTTAAGATCCCTTTTTAATTGTCCTTTGGCACAGTAAGTTACGAATAACCCATCTGGATTTAACATCGAAGTTGTCTTTTGAAGAATTTCAAAATCCCACATTTCTTCTTGTGCACGAGGTCCAAAAGCATCGAAATAAATAATATCAAACTTTTGATCAATTAATAAACTTTGAATTTTCGATTGACATTTACATAATTGGAAATAAGCGCTTATTTCTGTTTTTGCCTCCCAAGGCGCTAAAACAATTTTGGAAAAAAGATCATTGCTTTTGTAATCAGTAATAAGACTATCGTATTTCATTGCAAAATTCATCTCCGTTTCTACTGGAAATGCTTCTAATCCAAAATAAGCCACTTTTTGAAGGTTTCTCTCAGCCCATATTGCTGTTAAAAGAGCATTTAACCCCGTCCCTAGTCCTAATTCAAAGACTGTAATTGTATCTTTCTTGGGGAATCGCTGGATACCATTTTCTATGAAAACATGTTTTGCTTCTTGTAAAGCACCGTGATAGGAATGATAATGTTCGTCCATTTCAGGAAGATAAATCGTCATTGATCCATCTGCAGTTTCACGTAATTCTCTTTTCATTAGTTGGCTATTTTTCTTGCAACCATCAAACCATCTCGAATAGGAAAAAGTGCATTTTCGACACGCTCATCCTTGTGATTCAATAAATTATACTCACGTAACAATTCAGTGTCTTTATCTTTTTTAGATTCATCAGCTACTTTCCCTGACCACAAGACGTTATCAGCAATAATATATCCTCCAATTTTCACTTTGGAAAAAACTAGATTATAATAATTAATGTAATTCAATTTATCGGCATCGATGAAAACAATATCAAACTGCTCATTGAGTTCTGGAATGATTTTCGTCGCATCACCTATTATATATTCGATTTGAGAACGAAACTCAGATACTTCAAAATAGTTACGAACTCTGGTTTCCAATTCTTCATTGACATCAATCGTAATTAATTTTCCCTTTTCGTTCAGACCTTCTGCTAAACATAATGCCGAGTAACCTGTGTAAGTTCCAATTTCCAAAATACATTCAGGCTGAATCATTTTTGAAAACATGCTTAGAACTTTACCTTGAAAATGTCCACTTAACATACGCGGTTGAAGCACCTCTAAATGTGTTTCTCGATTAATTCTTTTCAATAATTCACTTTCTTCACTTGTATGCGAACAAACATAATTATCTAATTCTTGGGCGATAAATTCCATTTATTGATTTTTAAACAAATGTAACATAAGTAAAAAAATATTTCACTTTTTTCGCTTCACTGTATGTTTCAGTTTCAATAAAGCAAAATTAAATTCAATCGAAGTCTCTGTTTCGTCAATTGGCATTTCATGTTCCAATATTTCAGCTAATAATTCATTTCCTTTTTGCAACAAATCTTGCTTTGAATTTTCATTTTGATCAACTACAATAGATTGAATCGCTTTTGAAAACTGTTTCAATTTAGAATAGGTTTCAATGATTGCAATTGTCGTTTCTGTCGCCTTTGGACTTTTAAGAATTGTCGCTAACATATACAAACCTTTATCTGTAAATGCCTTTGGACGAACAGTGGAATGTTTTAATTTTTGGAACCGGTCGAAAATTTCGACCGGTTCATTTCCTGTTTCTAAAGACGAATTTTTCGACCTTAGAAAATCAGTTTCTTCCTCATCCAAATAAATCACATAACCTTCAGGAAATTTCTCTGGATTGTTTTTCACAGCTTCATTCACACGTTTAGTTTCAATCCCATACAAATGCGCTACATCTCTGTCTAACAGCACTTTTTTATTCCTAATTTCCAATAATTTTTCTTCTATAATCGCTAAGTCTAACATAACCGAATTTTTACTATTTACTCTAATTTAAGAAAAAAAGTCATTTAGATTTAAAGTTAAACTGTTAAAAAAATGAACTATTTATTTATCAACTCCCTCATTCGCCAAGGCGAACCTGCTCAAAGAAGGAAGTAAAAAACAGCTGAACTAACTTCCACGTGCTTTCAATTTCCTAAATTTGCGACCAAACTATTTATAAAATGACGGTTTCTGAAATTCGCCAACAATTTTTCGATTTTTTCGCTAGTAAAGGACATGAAATAGTACCTTCTGCTCCAATGGTTGTAAAAAACGACCCTACGCTGATGTTTACAAACGCTGGAATGAACCAATTCAAGGATTTTTTCTTGGGTTATCAAGTTCCAAAAAATAGAAGAGTTTCGAATTCTCAAAAATGTTTGCGCGTTTCTGGTAAACACAATGACTTAGAAGAAGTTGGAGTGGATACTTATCACCACACGATGTTTGAGATGCTTGGGAATTGGTCATTTGGAGATTATTTCAAAGAAGAAGCTATTACTTGGGCTTGGGAATTATTGACTGAAGTTTATAAAATTCCAGTTGACAGATTGTACGTGACCGTTTTTGAAGGCGATGTGAAAGATAACGTTCCGAAAGATGAAGAAAGTTTCGCTATTTGGAAAAAATTCATAGCTGAAGACCGAATCATTTTGGCTTCAAAAAAAGATAATTTCTGGGAAATGGGCGACACAGGACCTTGCGGGCCTTGTACAGAAATTCACGTTGATTTAAGGGATGAGGCTGAACGTTTAAAAACCAACGGTCGCGATTTAGTAAATAACGACCATCCGCAGGTGATTGAAATTTGGAACAACGTTTTTATGCAATTCAACCGTAAAGCGGACGGTTCACTTGAAAATCTTCCTGCTACACATGTGGATACAGGTATGGGATTGGAACGTTTGGCAATGGCATTGCAAGGAAAGCAAAGTAATTACGATACCGATTTATTTCAAACGCTGATTCAACATACCGTTAAAGTTTCTGGAATACCTTACGGAAAATCAGAAGAAACGGATATTGCTTTGCGTGTAATTGCAGATCACGTGCGAACGATTGCTTTTTCAATTGCTGACGGTCAACTTCCTGCAAATAATGGCGCTGGATATGTCATTCGTCGCATTTTAAGAAGAGCGGTACGTTATGGATATCAGACTTTAGGCTTGAAAGAATCTTTCTTAAGTGATTTATCCTTGGTTCTTTGCGATTTAATGGGCAATCCTTATGAAGAATTGATTCGTCAAAAAGAACTGATTTCCAAAGTGATACACGAAGAAGAAATTAGTTTCTTTAGAACATTAGAGCAAGGAATCAAACGCATCAACGACTTAATCGCGCTGACAAAATCTAAAAATGAAACTATCATCAACGGAACAGCGGTCTTTGAATTGTACGACACTTCTGGTTTTCCAGTTGATTTAACTTCTTTGATTGCTCGTGAAAACGGATTACAAATCGATGAAGTTGGTTTTGAAAAAGAACTACAAATTCAAAAAGATCGTTCTCGAATCGCAACAGCGGTAGAAACGGACGATTGGCAACAAGTAAATCCTGATGTAACAACTGA
>JBILQY010000086.1:0-8777 GCA_044372955.1 Crocinitomicaceae bacterium
TTGGAAACTCACCTTATCTTTTCGACAGGATATTAGACTAAAAACCAATAAGAAAGAAATAATTAATTTCATTAAAAAGGCTTCAAAGCTTGTTTAAAATTAAGTTTTGCTTTTTGTGTAAGTGCTTCTTGACCTGAAGCTGTATGCGTTAAAAATTCAGTTTTCAAATCAATATTTTGTCCATTATTTTGAAAGAATTTATCAAATTCAAATTTTAAAGGAAGCTCATACTCATAAGTTGAATTTTTCACCCAACTTAAATTCGAAAAACTAAAATTTTCTAAATGAGAATCTGTTCCGATATGATAGCTAAAATTATGATCAAACAAAGCAACTCCGTCATTTAAAGTATCCGCTTTCCCTTCGATAACAATAAAAATATAACCTGTATTCCAACCCCAATGCATAGGACCAGCATTGCTAATGTTCAAAGGACTTTCATTCGGAAACGCAGAAGGATCATCGTGGTTAAGACTTTCAATAACTCCAATACTTCCTTGTAAACTTGTAAACTTTGTAGGGTCGCCAATTGTTCTCAAAGCTGTTTTACCATTTTCTCTAAAGTCATAAAGAATAGCTTCAGCAAATTGATTTGAATTGTTTTTTACGTCAGTCATATAAAACTTGAAGTCCAAAATTTTAAAATCATAACCTTCAACAGTGGTGTAAACTGAATCTAAAAATAGATTTTCAGTACCAAATGTAGGCTGAACAGTTAATGATAAATAGGTGTCCTCTGTTTTTGTAGGTTCTTCTTTATCACAAGAATAAAAAGCCAATCCAGAAAGAATCAGTAAATAAATTGTTCTCATACTACAAATTTAAAGTAAAAAGCGGTTTAATTTCTATCTTTAAAGTTAAATAGACTTAATCAAAGTTATGAATTCTATAGATAGACAAAAATTTCCGCTTTTAGTTTTAAATGCCTCGGCAGGAAGTGGTAAAACACATCAATTAGTTTTGGAATATTTGACCATTTTATTGGGTGATCAAGCTGGAAAAAACAAATTCAAATCCATTGTGGCAATGACTTTCACTAATAAAGCCGCACTGGAAATGAAAAATAGAATCATAAGTACCTTAGATGGAATTGTGCGTTACGATGGTTCTCAATCCAAGATAAAATCAATGTTAGAAGCATTATTGCTCTCATTGAAAACAGACGAAACTACCTTGAAACAAAAATGCAACGATGCCTTGACTGCGATTTTGCACGGATATGAAGATTTTCACGTTTCAACGATTGACAAATTTAACTTGCGCTTGATTCGTTCGTTTAGTCGCGATTTGGATTTACCAGGAGATTTTGAAATCAATATGGATGAAACCAAATTGGTAGAAGATGTGGTGGATTTATTGATGAGTAAATTGGGATTTGAAGACGAAGAGCGACTGACTAAACTAATGACTGCCTACGCTAGAACGAATTTAGATGAAGGTGCAAAATGGAATTTTAAAAGTCAATTAGTACAATTTGCGTCTATTTTAAGTCAAGAGCGAAACCAAGAATTGGTGGCAAAATTGATGGAATTGCAACTAGACGAAGAAACGTATCAATCATTGAAAGCTGATGTAAAAGCAATTGAAGATGGAGTGGTTAGTGCTATCAATGCACTTGGGGAACAATTTCTTGCAATGAATCTAGGTTCAGCAACCTTACCAGGCGCTTCTGTATCCGAAAAAGCATTGAGCGCACTTGTGAATATCGATGCTATGCCCAATGCAAAAGATAATGGTCAGTTGTTTTCGAATACTTTACTCAAAGGTTGTGATCAATCGGGTAAGAAAGCTTTTCCACCTGAATTGGCAACTGAAATTTTGCGCGTAAATGAATTGTATAGTTCTGTTCACTCGGATTTTCTGATTCTGAAAAAATACTTAACGAATTTCTACAATATGGCTTTGCTTCAATTTATTGGAAATGAGCTGAATGAAATTCGTGATAGCGAACAATTGATTCGTATTTCTGAGTTTAACAAGTTGATTAGCAAGTTAGTGAGTGGCGAAGAAGCACCTTACATTTATGAACGTTTAGGTACGCGATTAGAACATTTTTTATTGGATGAATTTCAAGATACTTCGCGCTTACAATGGTTGAATTTAATTCCGTTGATGCACGAATCGTTGGCAAATAACCGTATGAATCTGATTGTTGGCGATGCAAAACAGTCGATTTATCGCTTCAATAATGGAATTGCCGATCAGTTTGTAGCCTTACCTGCAATTTACAATCCAGAGAACGATGGCCATATAGCGGAACGTTCGCGCTATTTTGAATCTCGAGGTCACAAGGAAAATTTAGAAAATAACTTCCGTTCGGCTAAAGAAATTGTGAATTTCAATAATGCTTTTTTTGAAGCACTTAAGCCAAAATTATCTGAACGATCGCTGTCTTTTTATAATTCCGTGAGCCAACATCCAATGTCGAAAAAAGACGGATTTGTAAAAGTTCTTTCGTGTGAAGGGAAGCCAGAATTTGAATTAATTATGGATTCGATTTTAAGCGCTGTTTATCAATGTGATGCAGATGGATTCTTGCGAGGAGAAATGTGTATTTTGACAGCGAAAAACAAAGAAGCAAGTTTAATTGCCAATGCGTTGACTGAAATTGGTATTGAGGTAGTTTCACCAGAATCCTTGCTAATTGCGAAAGATGCACAAGTTCAATTGCTTGTTTCTTACTTCAAACGTCGTGCTTATCCTTCTAAAAAAACAGAGATTAAACGTTTCGCTGAGTTATTTATGCGCTTAATTCCGACGGGTAGTATTGAAAAATATTTTTCCTATTTCGAAGAAAAAACAATCGATGGAAAAACGTTCAAGGATTTCAATGACACGCGATTCATAACCGATTACTTTGAAAGCGAAGATAAATTCTTCAGTTCTTTTGAGAATATCTATGATTTAGCAGGAAAGTTTGTGGAGCTTATGAAATGGAAAGAAACTGAAAATCCCTATTTACATCATTTTTTAGATGTCATCTTCGATTTTCAAGCAAAAAAACGCTCTGATTTAGTTTATTTTTTAGATTATTTCAACGAGAAAAAAAATACAATTGCCTTACAAATGCCTGATTCCAACAAGGCGATTAAAATTATGACCATTCACAAGTCAAAAGGTTTGGAATTTCCTGTTGTAATTATTCCTTCCTTGGATTTTGATGTGAAAATTAGATCGATTTCAAAGTATTTAGTGGAAGTTGGTGATAAAATATTATACAGTACCGTTTCAACTAAGAATAAAATCGGGGAGTTAGCTGAATTCGCCACCTTGGAGGAAGAATTGATTTTCTTGGATAAATTGAACTTGGCTTATGTTGCGCTCACTCGACCAATCGAACGTTTATATGCTTTCAATTATTTCAAGTCGGGAATTGGAAAAATGTTTCATCAAGAATTAGCTTTACTGGCAAAAGAAACAACAGTTGAGGGAGAAGAAGAAAGTGGTGCTGTCATTTATACCGCTGGTGAGGAAGTACAACGCAAATCAGCTTCAGAGGAAAAGCCAGAGAATTTCTATGTTCCGGCAGAGTTTCAAGATAAACTTTGGTATCCTGATATTGTATTCCGAAAAGTGGGCGTGAATGAAGCACAACAAGACCACGCGGAAATAAACTTTGGTAAAAATTTCCACGAATTAATGGCGGCTTGTAATGATAAAAGTCAACTTGAAATTACGATTGACAAATTGATTCAACTTGGAACTGTAGAATCTTCCAATCGTTCAGCGTTAGTGGAAATGGCCAAAAATTTCTTTGAAAGTATCGAAAAAGCAGGACTATTAAGCGATGTTATCGAAGTGATAAATGAAGAATTGATTTTGGTTCAAGATGACGATGCAAAACGACCTGACCGTATTTTGGTGAAGGAAAATGAATTGATTGTGATAGATTATAAAACGGGAAAAGAAAAATTACAACATCAATTTCAAATTTCAACTTACAATGCAATTCTTCAAGAAATGTATGGTTTAGAAGTTAAAAGCTACTTGTATTATACCGAAACAAATGAATTAGTGCTTATCTGATTGATTGCGTTCTAAAGACATTTTCAAGAACGTATAAATTATTGGATGAGGAATATCTCTAGTTGATGAAATCTGTGGACAGAAAGCACAAGCAACAAAGAAAGGATGTTCGTGTAAACTGATAATTTCAGGATCATCAAACTGATTATTTGCTTCAACGTCGATAATTTTCCCATCCATTAATTCCAATAATTGCGGATATAAACTAAAGCGTGATGATGTCAATTCTGTATCGCTAAAGTTTTCATATAATTTTTGAAAAATCTTTGACTTTGGTAAAATAGTTACGCGTTCAAATTGATTTCCAGAAACGAGGTTTTCAGAAATAAGCTTTTCACCACCAGGATTTAAGCTATTGTTGAGAATAAGAAAGTCTATAAAAAACTTAAAAGCTTCACCAGTTATCAAAACAGGAATTTTACGAGCCGTAATTGCTTTAAAAATTCCATTTAGGAAAAATAGATTTTGAAAGGAGCCAGGAGCTATCCAAACGCCATCAAATTGGTCAAAATAAGTTGGCTTATGTTGAACGGCCTCACTTACTCGAATCCAATAATAATTAACTTCTAATTCTAAAAAATTGGCAGAATGGTCAATAGAAATGTTAGTCGCATGGTGCGCATTTAACGTAAAGTTATAATCACCAATGATGGCTATTTTGAGTAGATGACTCATTCAGTTGTTAGTGAATTTGTCCAATTATAATTTGAACCAAGCTGTTAATTTACCGTTAGAAATATTTAGGGATTCATCAAGTTCTGTTTGAACATTGTATCGCCAAACTTTACAGCTAAAAGTCACTTCAAATAATGAATAATCACCCGTTTTGTCTGTCGCTTGATCTAAAACAGTAAACTTTGCAATTTGGCCTGGATCTGATTGCTTTGAAATCCAAACAAGTCCTGCCTGATCTGTATATTCAATTTGAATTCCATCTATTGTATTTGCTACATCAAGCAAGGTTGCCTCATCTCTAAATGGTAAGTCGATTCCAGATGTACTTGTATGAAAATCATTAAACATTGTTAAGGTTGGAGTTGAGTTTGCGGAAGCATCCCAATCTAGAGAACCAAAAGTTAAACGAACCGCTCTTTGGTCTGTTACCGATTTCATTTCAGAAATAAACAACATTTTTGATAATGCAGGAGATGCATATATAGCCGTCTTTTTATCAGAATAACCTTTGTAATTTAACACGTTCTGAGTAAATTCTATCTGTGTTCCATTCACATAACCAACGAAAGTAGCATTCAAATCTAAAGTGTTTGTTGGCGGTGGAATTACTTCATGTTCAATACATGAACTTGCGCTTAACAAGACAAAAAGGAGAGAGAAATAAACTGAAATAATTTTCATGTCGCTTGTAATTAAGTTTTTATAGTCTAACAAATATAAACCTTCATACGCAGAAAACAAAAAAAAGATGCTTTTTGCTCAAATTGTTTAGTTTATTTTTTTCTAAAGTCAAAATTAGTTGTGCATGTCATTTTAACTCCCATTGTGTCAATCGTTGAAGTTATCACACCTTTTGAATTGATAAATTGTCCATTTGCAACGTCGAAAGTTGAAACGAGTTCGCCATTCATTGTTGGTGCCATTGAGTTAGTCATTGAAATAGCTGCTTGATCTTCAGCGTCTAAATCCATTCCATCAGTTCCTCCAAAAGTTCCCATATCAAAACTTCCTTCTTCTGATTCGCCTTTAGCACCTCCTTCAAACATATCCGCATTTTTATCCGTTGTAATTTTTTGTCCGATTACAGCTTGGGTTGCTGTTAATGTTTTAATAACTTCATTTACAGTGTACATTCCTGCGCGAACTTCGATTTTGTCATTCATTTTAACATCGCCATCAGGAAGAATTAAAAATTGCAATAAGTCATAAGGTATAATGTCAATTTCATCACTTTGCTCATCTTCTTTAACCTCTACTTTTTTTGGTTTTGAAATTGTAGTTGCAGAATATCCAGCTTTCATTTTTCCAGTTTTTGGGTCAAATTCAGCGTAAACCTCTACCCTTTCGCCATCAACTTCAGCTCCTGCGCTACCTCCATTTTCGTTCACGTTAGCATAAACTAATGCATTTGAAGTTGGTGTTGTAATCAATTGAAGTTTTTTTAAGAAGGTGAAATTTCCTTTCTTATCCACTTTTACTTCACTTTTTACTGCGTTTTTTGGAAGATTGAGTAACGAAGCAACTGTCAATCCTTTTGAATCTTTTACATTAAAATTCACCAAATAAAGCGTTCCCGTAGCTGTTCCCTCCATATCTACACTTGAAATCGCTAGCACAAAATCAACTGTTGTCAAGTATTTTTCTTGAACATTCATTCCCATCATTGAAGTGGAAATGTTGTCTGTAATTGTTGCTCCGTATGTGTAAGCGGAATTTGCTTTCCATTTGTAACTCAATTCAACAGCAAATGAATAAGTTGAAAGGGAAAAAACGGTCAAAAGGGTAAATAGATTTTTCATAGTATTTATGTTTTAATTTTTTTGGTCAAAAAATAACGAAAAAGCGTGCCAAACTTCCGGTTTAGAAATAATCGCTCCTTGATTAATTAATTCAAAAACTTCTTCCGACTTTGCTTTTGTAAGTGGTTTGGAAGCTTTAAAAACTTCTAATTTCAATAAATTTGTATTCAATGCATTTTCAATTTCTTGTTCAGTTGAAAGCAAAACAGATTCATCCTTTGATTGAATAATTAAACTATTGATTGTTTGTTCATTGAATGAAAATATAGAATAAGTTTTAGGTGAGCGAATTTCAAGAAAATTCATTTTAGAATAAACCTTTTCAAGAACTTGATCACTGAATAAATCAACCAAAGCATTTGCTTTTTTAAGGTCTTTTTGATTCATTTCAATCCACTCTTCATTATAGACTTGATTGATGATTAAAAACTGTTTGAACTCTGTTTCAAGTTCTGTTAGCTCCTCTATCGTTAATCGTCTGAATCGCATAAATGAATTATTCTGTTACTTCTTGAACGCGAAGGGAAATATCTAATACTTCATCGATAGTTTTTTCAGAAATCCCTTGTTCCAAGACAAATTTATATTTTCCTGCAAAAGGTAATCTTCTTCTTTTAAAAACCAATTGATGCTCTACAACTGTCCCTGTTTTTTTTCCAATCCACGAACCATCGGGATAAGTTGTTTTTATTTCATAAGGCTCACGAACACTTTTTCCATTTGGTGGCGTTGTGTTCAAAAACACCCACAAATTATTGTATTTATAATCGGTCGTTGTGCGCAAAGTAATCACAAAATCATACAAAGTCAAAGTATCTTTCAAGTCAATCACGAAGCTTGGTTTAACATCTTGGCTCCATTTATTGTCCTTAAAAGCAAACGATTTATTATAAAACGCTGGCGATTCACAGGATTGTAAAAGCAATAAAAACCCAAAGAGAAAAAATGAAATACGCATAATTAAGCTTTCGTTGTATTTGTTGGCGCAGGACCATTTGGATTTGCTTGGTTTGGATTTGGTTTTTTCTTCTTATTGCGATTATTGTTGTTTTTCTTCTTGACGAAGTTTTTCTCAAAACGATTCACGCTATCTTGACCAACAACATTCGAATAACCCATTTCCACCACTTTTTCGGTGAATACAAATTCTACTAATTCTTTTGGTTTCTCGCCGTTTTTATTCAAGCGAACGATTTCCTTTACACGTTCTGGAGACATTGCAATTAATCCATTTTCACCTTGGTAAGCATACCACATGACACGTTTGAAAACATCTGTCTTCACGTGGTAAGCATCGCCTTTTTCTGTTAACAATTTGGTTTCTGTTTTTGGAAAAGATTTAATCGCATCCAAGTACATGTCTAATTCGTAGTTCAAACAGCATTTCAATTTTCCACATTGTCCAGCTAATTTTTGTGGATTCAATGACAATTGCTGATAACGCGCTGCTGAAGTTGAAACAGATCTAAAATCAGTTAACCAAGTCGTGCAACATAATTCTCTACCGCATGAACCAATTCCGCCTAAACGAGCAGATTCTTGACGCGAACCAATTTGTCGCATTTCGATTCTTACCCTAAATTCGTCGGCTAAATTTTTTATCAATTGACGAAAATCTATTCGCCCTTCGGCAGTGTAATAAAATGTTGCTTTACTTAAATCGCCTTGGTATTCGACATCGGAAATTTTCATCTCCAGATTCAAATCAATGGCAATCGTTCTAGATTTGTACATCAACTCTTTTTCCAAAGAGCGACCTTTGATCCATTTATTCGGCGCTTTCTTTTTAACTTGAATGCGTGCTAATTCACCAACAACGGAAACTAAACCAACATCATAACCCGGAGCGGTGTCCACGATTACGATATCGCCAACTTGCAAACTCAAATTGGAACTGTTTTTATAAAATGCTTTTCTTGAATTTTTGAAACGAACCTCAACGATATTGTATATTTCTTGACCAGCAGGCAAAGCGATGTTTGCTAACCAATCGTAAACTTCTAATTTATTGCATCCACCACTACTACAAGTCCCATTGTTTTTACAACCTTTAGGAGTTCCTCCTTCACTACTGCATGACGCACAACCCATTTTTATTTTGTTTTAAGCGTAAAAATAAGAAAAAAAATTGCTAAGCCTGATGAATATAGCGCATCGTTTGAAAACACAATTGTGTAAACAAGATTTTTGAGTTTGCGTTACGATCAATATGAAAATACGCATTATCAAATGTTTCCATAAACTCACGAATATTATTACCTGAAATAAAAGGGGAGA
>JBILQY010000148.1:0-6325 GCA_044372955.1 Crocinitomicaceae bacterium
CGAAGGAATAAAACATTCTTACAGAATTACCGAAGATGCTTTCGCTCTAGGAACTAGAACATTAGTAAATCATAAAACATATTATTATGTTGCTGTTGCTTATGCATACAATAACTTTAAAAAATATGATCCAAATGATGCATTATTCTTAGATGGTCAGAAAGTACCATACATTTCTTCACGTTTGAATTTTGATGGTACTGCGATTAGCGCTGTTTCTGCTGTTCCTCATAATCCTATGCCAGAAGCAGGTGGAACAGACCAATTAATAGAATATGGTTCATCCCCTTTAATTACAAGAATTGATGGTTATGGAAATGGAAATCGTTCTTTAGAGTTTACAAGTACTACTTTAAATTCAGTATTACAAGATGGTTTTGTTGCTAATCCAACGTATGATTTCGGAAAAGGTCCTATCAACATCAAAGTAGTTGACCCTTTAAATTTAGCAAATGGTTATTTTGAATGTAAGTTCAGAGATTACACTGTTGGTAATTCTGGAAACGCTGCTGATACGGCTAGCTGGACAGTTTATAGATATGACACCAAAGGTGGAAATCTTTTGGACTCAGTTAGATCTGAAAGAACTTTAGCAAGTGATAATGAGCAAATAATTCCAGAATGGGGTATTTCTGTTCAGATTTATCAAGAAAAGTATTTTTTCCCTGCAGGTTCAGGAAACCTTGCTGCACGTTCAGCAAATATGATAGAATCTTCAATAGAATTCGCTGATTCCTCTAAAAGATGGTTGTCAGGTGTAACTGATAATGATGCTTATTTCCCAACAAACTGGATTCGTTCAGGTGATTATTCACCAGATCCAGATGTTGATTGTTTACCTGATGGAGCAACTTATTTAAATCCTTGTAATTACAAAGATGAAGTAGGTTCAGACCCAACTCAAGCTTATGAATCTTTGTTGAATGGAACAATGGCACCTCAAAAATTGGTTGGATATCAAGCAGATTATATGCCATTGGCGTACTATAAGTTACCAAATCCTGGTACTGCTAAAACAAATGCATCAATTAGCTTCCTTCCAAGTGTAAACATCGTTATGACTAGCGATAAGAGTTTGTGGACAAGATGTCCTATAATTGAATTAGGAAGAAATACGAATTTGAATATAGGTAATGCTGAACCAGGTGGATTAAGAAAAAGTCCTAGCGTTGATAAGAACGGAAATCCAGATGGAACAGGTAATGGAATGGGCTGGTTCCCAGGATATGCAGTTGATCTTGAATCTGGTGCTCGTTTATACATGGCTTTTGGGGAGAATTCTTTCCTAGGTGGTGAAAATGGAGCAGATATGATTTGGAATCCAACCGATCGTATAGTAAGTAATGTTGGAACTCCATTGATGGGAGGTATGCATCCAGTTTATATATTCAGCTATATGCAAGCAACGATTAATGGTTATTCAACAGGTTTTGATTTCCCTGCTTACATACCAAGTCAAGCTGAAGTAAACGGAACAAATTTCTTACTTCAAAAGTACCTTCAGGTTGAAACAAATGACGCACAAGCTAAGAGAGAATTATATGGTTCATTATCTTGGATTTCATATCCAGTAGCAAGTGAAGGTTATGATGTTGACCCAATAAATGGTTTGCCTACGGACGTAACAGTTCGTTTAAGAATCAATAAAGAGTATAAAAACTTTACTGGTTCAGGTGAAAATAGTGGTAAACCAATGTACTCTTGGAACATGGACGAAATTGCAACTGTTGTGGCTTCTAAAGATCAATTGAAAAAAGCTTTAGACTTGATAAATGTTGTACCGAATCCTTACTATGCTTTCTCAGAATATGAAAGAACTAGAATTGAAACTAAAGTTAAGATTACTAACTTGCCTGAAAAATGTATTGTAAGAATTTACACTACGAATGGAAAATTAGTAAGAACCTTCACAAAAGATAGTCCAGTTACTTCTTTAGATTGGGATTTAACAAATTCTAAAGCTATTCCGATTGCAAGTGGAATATATTTAATACACGTTGAAGTGCCAGAAGTTGGAGAAAAAATCTTGAAATTCTTCGGTGGTATGAGACAAGTAGATTTACAAGGTATCTAATCTAAATACTACCATTTAAAAACAATTAAACAGATATGAAAAGTTTAGTTCAAAAAATAACGTTAGGTCTATCTTTAGTTTCAACATTGTATGTTGCTGGAGGAAATGAAGATCGAGTAGGTTCGGCTGGTGCATCACATTTACTAGTGAATCCATGGGCAAGAAGTAGTGCGCTTGCTGATGCAACTATTGCAAATGCTAATGGTTTAGAGGCAACATTTACGAATATAGCTGGTTTAGCATTTACAGATAAAACCCAAATTAAATTCAACTATACAAATTGGATGGGTACGGCTGGTATTGCTTTTAATGGAGCAGGTATTGCGCAACGTATTTCTGAATCAGATGTAATTGCAATCAGTATTCAATCGATGAATTTTGGTGATATTCCAATTACCACAGTTGAAAATCCTGAAGGAAATATCGGTTTCTTTTCACCAAGAGCAAATGTTTTTAACCTTGGTTATGCACGTGAATTTTCATCTAGTATTTATGGTGGAATTAATTTCAAAGTGATTTCTGAGAATATCTCAAACATGAAAGCTAATGGTATAGCTATTGACGCTGGTATTCGATATGTAACAGGAGAAAACGACCAAATTAAATTTGGTATAGCTCTAAAAAATGTTGGTCCAGTTATGAGATTTAAAGGTGACGGTTTAGCACAACAAGTTACTTATGTTTCTACTGGTTACATTGCTTCATTGGAACAAAGATCAGCAACTTTCGAAATGCCATCTTTATTATCCATCGGTGGTTCTTATGATTTCATATTTAATGAAACAAGTAAGTTGAATCTAGCTTTAGGTTTTACTGCTAACTCATTCATGAACGATCAATACAGAATTGGATTGGATTATGGTATGTCAACTAGCAAACTAGCATTCAATGTTAGAGCTGGTTATGTTTATGAAAAAAATATCTTAAATCAAGAAAATCGTTCAAATGCTTTAGTTGGTCCAACTGCAGGTTTTTCGATTGATGCATTAGCAGGTAAAAACAAAAGCGCTATCGGATTAGAATATTGTGTTCGTTTAGCAGGTATTTTTGGTACAATTCATACGGTTGGTGCCACGATCAGTTTAAAATAATTTTATTACATTTGCACAAGTCAAGAGAGCTCATTTTGGGCTCTCTTGTTTTTGTTTAATATAATCGTAGTTATGTCACAAATAAATTATTACACAGCAGAAGGACTTCAAAAATTGAAAGATGAATTGTATCATTTGAAAACAGTTCAACGCCCTTCAATTTCAGAACAAATAGCAGAGGCAAGAGATAAAGGTGATTTATCTGAGAACGCAGAATACGATGCAGCAAAAGAAGCCCAAGGAATTTTAGAGATGAAAATATCTAAAATGGAGGCTATCGTTGCAAATGCTCGATTGATTGATGAAACCCACATGGATAATTCAAAGGTTTATATTCTTTCTAAGGTTAAGATTAAGAATCAATCTAATGGTATGGAACTTGAATATACGTTGGTGGCAGAAAACGAAGCTGACATTAAATTGAAGAAAATTTCAGTTGATTCACCAATTGGAAAAGGTTTACTTGGAAAAAAAGTGAATGATATTGCTGAAATACAAACTCCGGCGGGAATAATGAATTTCGAAATTCTTGATATAACTAGATAATGTCAACGATTTTTGAAAAAATTATTGCACGCGAAATTCCAGCTTTTATAATCGATGAAGATGAGTTTCACATCGCTTTTTTAGATGTAAACCCACTTAAAGAAGGTCATACACTTGTTATTCCCAAAAAACCCATCGATTATATTTTTGATATTGAAAATGATGATTTATCAGCCTTGCTGATTTTTGCAAAAAAAGTTGCTTCAAAGTTGAAAAGTAAAATTGATTGTACTAAAATTGGTATGACAGTAATAGGTTTAGAAGTTCCTCATGCACATATTCATTTAATACCTATAGACTCAATCTCTGACATGAATTTTAATGGACCTAAACTTTCAATTACAAAGGAGAGACTTCTTGAAATTCAAAAACTTCTTATTAATTAATGGTTTAATTGTTGCTAGGAAAAATAAAACAAACGCCATGTTGAAGTCCAATCTATCGCTTCTTTTTATTCTTTCATTTTTCTTCAATGCCTTTTCGGCTTCCTCTGATTCTTTAAACATTCTTTTCATTGGTAATTCTTATACGCACATGAATGTGATGCCAAAGATTTTTGAAAAGTTATGCAAAGACAAAGGAAAACCCGTTTATGTTCAAATGAATACTAGAGCAGGAGCTTCTTTTTCAGTTCATGTTACAAGAACTGATATGTTTGAAGCAATTAGAAGTAGAAAATGGGATTACGTAATTCTTCAAGGTTATTCAAGAGAGTTTGCATTAGGTTACGACAAAGTTGATAAAGAAACCTTACCTTATTTGAATTCAATAGTTGACTCTGTAAAAAGCTACAATCCATGTACGAATGTTTTGTTTTACTTAACTTGGGGATATAAAAATGGTTATTCTGAAATACCAGAGATTGACACCTATGATGAAATGGCATCAAATATTATAAATGGTTACACTTACGTCAGCACTTGTTATGACTTTCCAATTGTTCCAGTTGGTATAGTTTGGAAAAATGTGAGAACTAAATTCCCAGATATTAACTTGTACGATGCAGACGAACAACACCCCAATAAAAATGGTTCATACTTATCTGCTTGTACTTTTTATGCTGCTATTTTTAAAGAGTCACCTGAAGGGGCAATAACTTCGACAATTGATGGGAAGACAGCCGCAATAATTCAAAGAGAAGCAGGGAACTATGTACTTTCAAATCTTGAAAGTTTAGGTTTAAATAAAAACTATTTCCAAATACTTTCCGAGCGAACGAATACAGGTAAGTTTAAATTGATGTTAAACGCTAATTATTCACATTTAGCCACATATCGTTGGGATTTAGGAAATGGAGTTGTTAAAACGGATAAAAATGTTGTCTATTATTACAAAAATCCTGGTAAGTACAAAGTGAAATTAATAGTGAACGATTTATGTGGTGAACGTGTATATACGCGAACGGTTAAATTTGATGCAATACCTAAACCACTTTCAAAGAAAAACTCTAAGCCTTCCAAAAAAGGAAAAGTTCAACGAAAAAATTAGAAGAATTGTTTCGTTAATCTATCATCTTATTCCAAATAGAGCGTCATTCCTGTTTGATAATCAACGCTATAATCAAAAGTAAAGGATTGTGAGCCTGTTATTCCTTTTAAGAAAGACCAAGTAATAATTCCTGTTTTTTCGTCTAAAGTTCCGGAAGTAAATTCACCATTTTTCACTTTGATATCTGCATTGTTAGAAATCGGGAATTGATCTTTTACGATTAGCGGAATCATTGCACCACCGTTGTTTTTCACTTTAATTTCCCAAGTCACTTCAAATTTCTGACGAGAACCAATAGTTTTAGATTTTGATTTTTCTTTGATTCTCGTTCTGTCCACACTGATTT
Source organism: Crocinitomicaceae bacterium (assembly GCA_044372955.1). Lineage (GTDB taxonomy): Bacteria > Bacteroidota > Bacteroidia > Flavobacteriales_D > Crocinitomicaceae > UBA952. The sequence goes on from JBILQY010000148.1 coordinate 5,546, forward strand.
TGTTGTCTTTTCCGAAAGAAAAAGAAAGCGTGTCTTTGGTTGAATTCACATCCAAATACGATTTTCCCATAAACGTTCCGTCGAAGTAAATGTTTGATTCTCCGCTCATTAAACTCAATTTTTCCCAACCACTAACTTGTGCTGCTAGATACACGCTTGGGTCAATTTTTGGAATAACATGATATTCGTAACTTGCATTCAAATCAAAGCTACCAATACTTACTCGGTGATCCATACCATCTGTAGGAATCGACATTTTTGAAAGAATGGTGTATTCCATTCGCATATCTTTTTTCTGAATAATTGTGGCAACAGTTGGCGACCAATTACTTTGCTGTTGTACTGATTTTTCATCAAAAAGCGCCTTGTTTTTCTTTCCGTTATTTTTACTTCTTGCCCCACGAGAAATTTCCATCGCTTCTAATTCATAATCTCCAGAAGCGGTTGAACTAACTGTATTAGAATAACTGCTCATCGGTACATTTCTTACATCTTGACGGTAAGCAGAAACTTTCACTTCCTCCAATTGAAGTTCGTTTGGTTTCAAGAAAAATTTCAAATATGCAGCAGTGATTTGCAACTGAACATCTGAATAACCGACGTATGAAGCTTTTGCATAATTTGCTCCTTTTGGCACTGTGATTTCGAATTTACCATCAAAATCAGTTACAGCACCAACATTTGGAAAGTTTGGAAAAGTGATTTTTGTAAAAGGTAACGCCTCACCTGTCGATGCATCGATTACTTCACCACGTAATTTCTCTCCCGAATAATCAACTG
>JBILQY010000004.1:0-24215 GCA_044372955.1 Crocinitomicaceae bacterium
GTGGAGCATTGTTGTAATAAATGTACCAAGGACTTAAAGTTGGCTCTTGTGCATTTTGGTATGGGTCATTCGTTGAAAGAACTAAATCCACATTTTTCCATTCAATTCCAGTTGTTTGACTCACGTTTGCTTTTGCTTCCAAGCGAACTGGTTTTCCGATTCCATCGCTACGCATATCGTAGTAAGGTTTCCAAGTCGCACGAGGAGAAATATAATTGAAAATAAAGGTTGCATTTGTACCTTTTTCTACATCAACCTCCACAACGATTTCAGAATAATTGATAACAGGTTTGCTTCTTTGTGAAATAATCTCTTGTTCTAACTTATTCATTTTCTTTTGCAAATCCTCAAGTTCTTCTTCAATAACGGATTGTCGGTTAGTTATTTCGGTCAATTTCGTATGCATAAACGTATAAGCTTCTTTCAATTCAGCAACTTTAAGTCCTTCGTTGTAACCTTTCAAGTCACGATTGCGCATCAAAAGATTTTTATCCAATTCAAGGATGGTATATTCATCGCGTAACGTTTGATCTTGCGCATTTAAAGCTTTTCGTTTTGAATTCAATTGATTGATTTCTTCACTAGATATTTTTTGATCTTCGTAATTTTTCTTAGTTCGAACAGAAAGAATAGTCAAATCACCCATTGCTTTCACTTGTACCGTATTTGGGTCAATGAAATCAGTTAGTTTTTGAAAAATCAATTCTTGTTTTCCTGATTTTAGTTCAATTTTATGTTCATGTTGGATTTGAGCACCTGTAAAGAAAACGGTTACTTTTTTCATTTCTGCAAGTGCGTTAACTTCTTTTTGGGCAAAAGATAAACTAGTTGCAAGTAGTGCAATTAAAGATAGAAAGAGATTTTTCATAAAAATGATTTTTCTTAAAGATGCGTTTACATCTTAGATTCCATAAAGTTCAATAAAAATTCTAAAAAAGAATTAATTCACAATTTCAATTGAACCCTATTTCAAAAATGGAAAGTCCATACCTTCAACATTCACTTCAAAGATGTCGTAGTTGTAAACGCCTTCATTTTCTTCAATTCCAGCCAATACTGCTTTTTTGATATTTACATAAATTTGGAAGTGACTGTCATCGTTTACAGTATTAAATTTAGCACCTAGATTTACTGGTTTCCCCCAAGTTGCGCCTAAATTTTCTGAGTAATAAATATCATATCCACCCATTCCAGGAAGTGCGTCTGAACTAAAAAACAAATACTTCCCATCAGGAGTAATGAATGGAGTTGTTTCACGACCATTGGTATTAATTTCCTTCGGAAGCACTTTTGGTGTTTGCCATACACCATTCTTTTTTTCGACGGAATAAATATCGGTCAACGTTTTTTCTCCGGTGCGATCTGAAACAAAATACATCGTCTGTGTAAAAGTTTCATCTTCATTGTACAAAGTATCAGTTATTGAAGCGGAACCATCGAAAAAAGAGTTGTTGATTCCAGTGTTTTTGATAATTTCAACACCACCCCAAGTTCCAGGGATATCAGTGTTGATTTCAAAAATATCTGAACTAGTCGTTGTTTTTTCTTTTGAAGCACTTGTATTTACTGTTCCTAAGCCATATAATCCATCTCTAGAAACAAAAGATAAAGCATCAAAGCCTTCTGTGTTAATTCCGTCGAACGTTTCAGCATTTAAGACCCATTCTCCATTTGCAGCATCCCAAACAGCGTGATACATATCTTCGAAGAAACGTTGGTCTTCAGGATTTAGGTTTCCACCTGTTGTTTCAGAATTTCGAGCGGTAAAAAATAACTGTTTTCCACCATCGATTAGAATGGGTGCGTACTCATCGTATTTTGTGTTTAACTTACTTGAAATAGAAATTCGTTTGTTTTGCACCCCATTTTTTTGTTCGTTTAAAGCAAATTCACATTGCGCTAAATAAATAGGAATGTCATAATCAACTGCTAATTTATCACCAAAATCCATTTTAGCATTTTTGAAATGAGTGATTGCACTTTCAATCATATTCAATTTGTGATTGATTTTGCCAAGAAGTAGTTGTAATTCGCCGTCTGATTTTTCTTTTGTTAATTCTAACGCTTTACTTGCGTTCATTAAAGCTTGGTCGTAACTATTCAATTCAAATTCGGTAGTCGCTAACCAAAAATAAGCTTTCCAGTTAGTTGGATTTTTAACTTTCGCTTGTCTGAAAAACATTAATGCATCGGAAGTTCTACCTACATTGTACATTTCAGAGCCATCACTAATATATTTGGAACTAGCAAGTTTGTCAAAAAATTTAACCTTAGTTGTTTGTGAAAATCCTGAAAATGAAATCCCGAGAATAACTACTAAAAGAAAACGAATCATGTTATTATTTTAAAGTTTAACAAAGAAACATAAACAAATGTTACAATGGAAGATGGAATTGGTTTATTTATGAAAAATAGAAAGTTGAGAAGCAAAAAAAATATTTTTTTCCAAGCATTAAAATCAAGAACCAAATCGCTGCGACAAATCAAGAATCTATTCCACGAATATCCTTAATATTGAATTGAATACTTTTCTTTCCATTGAATTCATTTGTTTCAAGAGTGTAAGCCATTTCAAACGGAATTCCGCTAACAGTTTCCAGCTCTTTGTGGGCTAAATTAAAACCAATTGCGTCGTAACTTAGCTTAGAATTGGGTTGAATCACTTTTAGCTTCAAATGTGCTTCTTTCAACAATCGTGAATCAGATGCAAACAAATTAGTGCTGTAAAAAACAGGTTTCATATTACCAGGCCCGTGCGGTTCAAAGGATTCGATTATTCGTTTCAAACGAGGAATTTTGTAGTATTCTTCGTCTCCATGAATTTCGTTTAAGTCAATTTGGATATCTATTTCTTGAATTGGTAGTTTATTTTCAGAAGTTAAATTTTTTCGCACTACTTCGTCAAAACGTTTTTTAAAAGCTTCCAAATTTTCTTTCTTCAAAGTCATTCCTGCAGCGTGTTGATGCCCGCCAAATTGCTCCAATAAATCTTCACATTCTGTTAAAGCTTTGTAAAGGTCAAAATTGGCAACACTACGAGCAGAACCTCCCACAATTCCATTACTTTCTGTTAAGACAATTGTTGGACGATAATAGCTTTCAATCAAGCGAGAAGCAACAATTCCAACAACTCCTTTGTGCCAATTTGAATCAAAAACTACAGTTGAAACTTTGGAAGAAAAACTGTTATCTTCCTCGATTTGTTCGAGTGCCTCTTGTGTTATTTGCTGATCTAATCCTCTCCGTTCTAAGTTGTCCGCATTAATTTCTTTTGCCAGGCGTTTCATTTCTTCTTGATCATCTGAAATCATTAACTCAACAGCCATTCTCCCACTACGGATACGACCAGCGGCATTTATTCGTGGAGCGATTATAAAGACCACATCTGTTAAAGTCAATGGAAACTTTTTGCCAGAAACTTCCAACAATTCTTTAAAAGCAACACGTGGAGCTTCATTCAGAACTTTTAAACCATGGTAACATAAAATGCGATTTTCACCTGTTATTGCAACGATATCAGCACCGATACTAATTGCTAGTAAATCCAAAAAAGGATATAATTTTTCAATTGATTCTCCACGATTTTGTAAGAAACCTTGTAATAATTTGAAACCAACTCCACATCCTGAAAGTTCCTTGTAAGGATAAGCACAATCTTTTTGCTTTTGGTCTAGAACTATACAATCTGGAATTTCATTGCCAGGCTCATGGTGATCACAAATGATAAAATCAATTCCTTTTTCTTTGGCATAATTCACTTTGTCGAGTGCTTTTATTCCACAATCAAGTGCTATGATAAGTGTTTGACCATTTTCGGCTGCGTAATCTATTCCTTGAAAACTAATTCCATAACCTTCCGCATATCTATCAGGAATGTAAAAATCAATGGTTGGAGAATAATTTTTTAGAAAGCCATATAAAAGTGCAACCGCTGTTGTTCCATCGACATCATAATCTCCAAAAAGCAAGATTTTTTCCTCATTTTGTAAAGTTTTTTCCAAGCGATTCACAGCTAAATCCATATTCTTCATTAGAAAAGGATTGTGTAAATTTTCTAATTTAGGTCTAAAAAAAGCTTCAGCGGCTTCAAACGTTTCGATTCCACGTTGCAATAAAAGTTCTGCTACAATTCGATCTACTTTTAACACATCTCTTATTTCCTTGATTTTCTCTTCGTTCTGTTGCGTTTTTACTAACCATTTCTTTTCCATTTCTACTCGATTTTTAGCTTAAGTTAGTGAAAAAAGTGATTTTGAAACAACTATTGAAGAAAAAAACGAACAATTTTTATCCGCCACCAACTTTGAATGCAGCGTTATCTTCTTGTTCTTGTTGTTGTTTCCAACCGTCGAGGGTTTTCTTGAGCTTAGAATCTTTTTTCTGTTTTTTCTCCTCGATAAATTCTTTTTTAGTGGCTGGTCCAAATTGAATTTTTAAATCTTCTTTCGGTACATCTTTCGGCACATAAACCTTCACTGAAGTATCTTTTTGAAACAAACCAAATTCTGACTTCAAGATTGATTTGGCATCTTGTTTGGCTTGTTCGCGATTTTCTTTTGCTTGTTCCTTACGCGATGTATTGTCCCATTCGATGATTGGATTATCCAAAGTTCCGTGCATACGCATATACATTTTGATTCCAGTTCCATCGTCGATTACTTGCCCAAATTCGCTATCTCTTTCATTTTGCATCAAATCTCTAAATCGGAAAATAAAACGGTAATCAATTTCGTTTTCAAAGCTGTGGGTTCCTGAAACATCCATATCGAGAGCTGTTGAGCCAATGTGCATTTTAGGAATTCGCAAGATACCGTCTTTAATTAAAATGCTATTTTCGAGTGTATTGAATGAAATACTTCCTAATTTTTGCTCCAACAAATCAATGTTTTTCTTGCCGAGCACTAATTTCCCTGAGCTTGTTTTAAGACTTTGCGTAATGTCATTAAAGGAACTCACATTTTTCAATTGACCATCATACACACGTAAGTCGAGTTTTGCATCAATTGATTTCATTATGATTCCCGAACGCAAGTCAAAAGGAGCGTAGAAATACAATTCAGCTTCAGCTCTACCAGAAATATTTTGATCGGTTAGAACGCTTTGCTCAAAATTATCCCACTCTTTGAATAATGGTTTGAATTTCAGGTTTTTCGTTGCAACCTGAGCAGTAATTGTAAAAATTTCTGGTAATTTCTCTTCAATAACCAAAGCACCACTCACCAAAGCTTCGGCATTCACCAAACTCAACTGCGGAAAATGTAAACGCCGTTTTTGAATTTGCATTTTACCAAGAATATTGGAGAAAATGTGTTGTTCGTAGCGCAAAGTCCCAACTGTTAATTTCACTGAACCGCTGATATCATCTGGAATTACAAAAATTCTACTTTCTTCAATTTTTTCTTCTTTGGTGGTAGTTCCTAAATCTTCAATTTTTAAGTTATTACTTTCAATATCAATATCTGTTAACAGTGGACTTAACCCTTTTAAATAATCGTAAATGTTTGAAAACAAACCATCAACCCTCAAATCACTCGAACCAACTTTTAAAGAAGCATTTTGAATTCCTGCTTCACTTCCACGAAGAAAAACACTTCCATTTATACTTTCAAAAGTGCGTTTGTCATCGAGTAATTTCAACCAAACATTTCGCATCACAACGTTTCCATCGCATTTTCTAACGTCAACTGTTCCTGTTTCTGTAACACTTTGAACTGCAAAATCTGTATTCACAGAAACAGCGCCATTCACCGTTTCGATTACTGGAAATTTAAAAATCGCGTGCGCTACATTCAAATCTATATTTCCACTTGCGTTTCCTTCGATAAGTGGATTTTCAAATTCAGTCATTCGAATGGCTCCATTGAACGGGCCTCCTGCCGTTTTAAAATGCAATTTTCGCAATTCCAGAAATTCATCCTGCACGCCTCCTTCGTTGGAGTATTTCCCTTCCACATTAATTTCACGAATTTTCAATCCTTGGTAAGGTTCTGTCAGTGAGCCATTTTCAACTCCAAAATCACAAGTTATGGTCGTTGGTTCGGTCGATTCCACAGCGCCATTTATTGCCAAATCAAAGTCAACGAGCCCATCGCCTTGGAATTTTTTAATGTCGTCAGTTGCTGAAAGTGAAAATTTATTGACCACATCTGCCAATTGAATATCTTTTGATTGCACCCTAAAATTCAAGCTGTCTGGATCCACTTTTCCATTGATTTCGAAAGGTAAACCAGCCACATTTATAATTGCCTTTGGAAGCGAGAACAGTCCTTTCTCTGTGTCCACATCTACTTTTAAATCGTATTTTAAAGATTTATTTCTAAGTAAAGTCACCTCACCACTTTTCGCTCGAAGCACTTTGGCATTTCCAACAGCAACTACCGAAAATTTACTTGCTGAAAAATCGCCTGCGAGTGTTGATTCAATGAATTTGGTGTTATAGAATTGCTTGGTAAGTCTGTTTTCATAAGCAAAACGCACGTTTTCAAGTTCGATTTTTTCCAGTTTTAAATCAAAAGTTGTCGTTGATTTGCTATCACTTGGTTTGAAAATATCGTAATTAACCTTACCATCCTTATCAATTCTTAAATTCAAAGTTCCGGGAGAAATTTCAATAGCCTTGACGTGGTAATTCTTATTCCATAAATCAAGTGGATTAAACTTTAAACGAATACGTTCGGTGTACAGCAAGGTGTCTCTGAAAGCTGCATTTTCAAACGCATCTTGAATGTAAACATTCTTAAAATCAACGGATAAGTTCGGAAAACTTCCCCAAAAAGCGAGGTCTACTTCAGAAACCGAAACTGGAACTTTGAGGTAGGTATTGACTTCTGTGATAACAACGCCAATTATACGGTCTTTAAATAGATACAATGACCCAGAAATGAGCAAAACGACGCTCAAAATTATTCCAACAATCCATTTGCCTATTTTAAAAACGGTTTTCCACATCTGCAACGAATTTAGTAGCTCTCCGCTTATCTTTTAAGCGACTGTGATGGAATTATTAACGGAAGTTTGTTTGTTGGTTGCGGTTTTTGTTTCCTTAAAATCAATAAAGTCTAAATTTTATCAAATCCTGTATAAGATCTTAATGCTTCAGGAATAGTAATTCCGTCTTCCGTTTGGTGATTTTCCAACAATGCTGCAACAATTCTTGGCAATGCCAAAGCAGAACCATTTAACGTGTGACACAATTGTGTTTTCTTGTCTTCACCTTTAAAACGTAACTTCAAACGGTTTGCTTGGAAGGTGTCAAAACGTGAAACAGAACTTACTTCCAACCACTTTTCTTGTGCTGCAGAATATACTTCAAAGTCATAAGTCATTGCAGAAGCAAAACCCATATCGCCACCACAAAGTCTTAAAATGCGGAATTGTAAACCTAATTTTTCCAACAAACCTTTTACGTGTTCCATCATTTCATCCAAAGCTTTCGCTGTGTTGTCGGGATGTTCGATGCGTACGATTTCAACTTTATCAAATTGGTGTAATCTGTTTAAACCACGTACATCTTTACCATACGAACCAGCTTCACGACGGAAGCAAGGTGTGTAACCAGTCATTTTGATTGAAAAATCAGCAGAAGGTAAAATCACATCGCGGTAAATATTTGTCAATGGAACTTCAGCAGTTGGAATCATATAAAAATCATCCGCTTTCATATAGTACATTTGACCTTCTTTATCCGGTAATTGTCCCGTTCCAATTCCACTAGCTTCGTTCACCATCAAAGGCGCTTGAATTTCTTCATAACCTGCTTTTGACGCTTCTTCTAAGAAAAATGAAATCAAAGCACGTTGTAATTTTGCACCTTTTCCTCTGTAAAAAGGAAAGCCTGCGCCGGTTACTTTTACCCCTAATTCAAAATCAATTAAGTCGTATTTTTTTGCCAAATCCCAATGAGGAACAGCCGTAAATTGAAAATTTGGTGTTTCTCCAAATTCGTAAACTGTTTGGTTATCGTTTGCATCGCGTCCTGCAGGAACCAAGTCGTTTGGCACATTTGGAATCGTGTAAAGTAATTGCTGAATTTCGGCTTCAAGTGCATCAACTTTTGTTTTTAATGCCGCTTCTTTTTCTTTTAATTCAGTTGTTTTTGCTTTTAATTCATTCGCTTCAGCTTGTTGTCCTGCTTTGAATAAATCACCAATTTGTCGAGCTAATTGATTTAATTCTGCGGAAATAAGATCAGACTCTGTTTTTGTAGAACGCCATTCTGAATCTTTTGATAAGATTGCTTCTATGGTTTCTTGAGCGTTGATATTTCTTTTTTGAAGACCAGCTAAAATGGCTTCTTTTTCTGCGCGAATACGTTGAATTTCTAACATAAATTGATGTACTTTTTAAGGAGGACAAAATTAGTCAAAGGAAATGAAAATAGAATTCTATTGCTTAATTATATTCGTTTAAAACGAATCACTTAATAAAAATTGATTGCTTCACATCTTTTTTGAGGTCAAAACTTGCTTCCTCAAAACTTGGCGCACTGAAAGTTCTTCGGGCATTATTTGAAAAACCGTAGTATTCAGTTGGAACACCCAGCATGTTTTTATCGAGTTTACTGTTTTTATTTTCGTCGTGATAAATTGCTAATGCATATTCACCTTGAGGTAAATCTTTGAAAGTATAGGTCATCGTTTTTCCTGTAATTGGGACAACTTTTCCAATATATTGCTTGCCAAAAACCGGAAATTCATTTTTCGGCTGATACAACCCTATGAATAAATTTCCTTTTGTTGATGGAATATTTTTTATTTCAATTGTCAATTGATGCGTCTTCGATTCCATTAGAAGGAAAAGCAGAGAACTCATTATAAGTGTTTTCATTGATTTCTTTTTTCAGGAGCGACTTCCACGTCAATATCCTTATTTTGTATATCGTCTAACACTTCAATTTTATTTTTGTTTGAATCCACTGACTTCCATTTATTAACTAAAAAACCCAAAGCCACTGCAAATCCAAGAATATACACAAACATGCGAACAATGTATGCTTTTCCGAAACGCTGTGGGATATACTGCTTGAAATTAAATTGAGATTTTTCGTCTTCTTCCATAAGGTGAACAAAGATACAATCCTTGATTAAAAATTAAGTTTTGGTAGGTAAAAACTATTTTTTATAAATAATGTTTTAATAAATGTTTGTTACAATACCTTAAAAGTGGTATTTTTGCAATCAAATAATTCGTTATTTATAATTAATCTAAATAAAAATAAACAATGATTACGGTCACAGATACAGCTAAAAAGCAGGCAGTCAGATTGATGGAAGACGAAGGTAAAGACGGATACTTTATTCGCGTTGGTGTGCAAGGAGGTGGATGTTCTGGATTGATGTACCAACTTACATTCGACAACGAAGAAAAAGAAGGAGACAAAACCTTTGAAGACAATGGGGTAAAAGTGGTTGTTGACACAAAAAGTTATTTGTATTTACTCGGAACTACACTTGATTTCTCTGGCGGTTTGAATGGAAAAGGTTTTATTTTCATCAACCCGAATGCAGATAGAACATGTGGTTGTGGTGAATCTTTCTCAGTTTAAACGTACGCAATGGCAAATTATACCGAAAACGAGTTAGCGAAAGACCTCGAAAATCAAGAATACAAATTTGGTTTTGTTACTGATATTGAAACAGATACCGTTCCTATTGGATTGAACGAAGACATTATTCGCTTGATTTCCGATAAGAAAAATGAACCTGAATGGTTGTTGGAACACCGCTTGAAAGCTTTTGCAATTTGGAAAACAATGACTGAACCTGAATGGGCACATGTACATTACACAAAACCAGATTTTCAAGCAATTGCTTACTATTCAGCACCAAAGCAAACCAAAAAATACGAATCTTGGGACGATGTAGATCCTGAAATGAAGGCAACTATGGCGAAATTGGGAATTTCAATGGAAGAACAAAAACGCTTAACTGGTGTCGCTGTCGATTTCGTGATGGATTCCGTTTCTGTTGCTACTTCCTTCAAAGAAAAATTAGGAGAATTGGGAATTATTTTTTGTTCGTTTTCTGACGCTGTGCAAGAACATCCTGAATTGGTTAAAAAATATATGGGAACTGTTGTTCCAACTACCGACAATTTCTACGCAGCTTTGAATTCAGCGGTATTTACAGATGGTTCTTTCTGTTACATTCCAAAAGGAATTCGTTGCCCAATGGAACTTTCAACATATTTCCGCATCAATGCTGGAGGTACAGGACAATTTGAACGTACACTTGTAGTTGCAGACGAAGGTGCTTACGTTTCATATTTGGAAGGTTGTACAGCACCACAACGCGATGAAAATCAATTACACGCAGCGGTTGTAGAATTAATCGCTTTGGAAAATGCAGAAATCAAATATTCAACAGTTCAAAACTGGTATCCGGGCGACAAAAATGGTCTTGGAGGAGTTTTCAATTTCGTTACGAAACGTGGTGTTTGTGAACGCAACGCAAAAATTTCGTGGACGCAAGTGGAAACTGGTTCTGCTGTAACTTGGAAATATCCTTCATGCATTTTGAAAGGTGATAATTCTATTGGAGAATTTTATTCTGTTGCGGTGACAAACAATTACCAACAAGCGGACACAGGAACGAAAATGATTCACTTGGGGAAAAACACGAAAAGTACAATCATTTCAAAAGGAATTTCAGCTGGAAAATCTCAAAATTCTTACAGAGGTTTGGTGCAAATAAGCAAGAATGCACAAAATGCAAGAAATTTCTCTCAATGTGATTCCCTGTTAATGACGGACGAATGTGGAGCGCATACGTTTCCATATATAGAATGTAAAAATCCAAGTGCGAAAATAGAACACGAAGCGACGACCTCAAAAATCGGTGAAGATCAGTTGTTTTATTGTATGCAACGTGGAATTAGTGAAGAAAAAGCGATTAGTTTAATTGTAAATGGTTATTGTAAAGAAGTATTGAATCAGTTGCCAATGGAATTTGCTGTGGAAGCACAGAAGTTGTTGGCGATTAGTTTGGAGGGCTCGGTAGGATAACCAGAAACATTGCACGAAGCGAGAGCGTACTTCTCCCCTTGAGGGGAGATTGAGAGGGGTGATAATTATGAGAATGAGAGGGGTGACATTATAATTTAAAGAAAAAATTAACATTAAAATCGAAGTAAGATTTAACATTTTTCCGTCAGCTGACGGAGAGAATGAGAGGGGTGACAATTTTTAGATTGAGCGGTTTGACACAATTAGAATTAGTATTCTGACCAAACTAAATTTCAAATCATCCCCCTTAGTCCCCCTTCAAAGAGGGAAACTGAATCTCACTTCGAATTAAAATTGTGGTATATGATAAAAATTAAAAACTTACACGCCAACATTGAAGGAAAAGAAATCCTTAAAGGCTTGAATTTAGAAGTAAACGCTGGTGAAATCCACGCGATAATGGGACCTAACGGAGCTGGGAAAAGCACACTTGCTAGTATTTTAGCTGGTCGTGAAGAATACGAAGTTACTGAAGGTTCAGTTGATTTTGACGGAAAAGACTTGTTGGAATTGGCAACGGAAGACAGAGCTCGTGAAGGTTTGTTCTTAGCGTTTCAGTATCCAGTTGAGATTCCAGGAGTTTCGAACGTAAACTTTTTGCGTACGGCGTTGAATGAAATTCGTGAATACAAAGGTGAAGAACCAATTTCAGCGAAAGATTTTATGGCGAAAGTTCGTGAGAAATCAGCGATTGTGGAATTGGATAGCAAATTGGCTTCACGTTCTGTAAACGAAGGTTTTTCTGGTGGTGAAAAGAAGCGCAATGAAATCTTCCAAATGGCGATGTTGGAACCGAAATTGGCAATTTTAGATGAAACCGATTCAGGTTTAGATATCGACGCTTTGCGGATTGTAGCAAGTGGGGTAAATAAATTAAAAACGCCAAATAACGCAACGATTGTAATTACGCATTACCAACGTTTGTTGGATTATATCGTTCCAGATTTTGTGCATGTTTTATACGATGGTAGAATCGTGAAAACGGGTACAAAAGAGTTGGCTTTGGAATTAGAAGAAAAAGGCTACGATTGGATTAAAAACGAAGTGGACGCAATCTAAAAAACCATGCAAGAAGTAATTTCAACAAATAAATTAGCTGCTTTTCGTGCGAATTTGGCAAGTACAACTTTGGCTTTTCCAGACGATAAAGTTAGTGCTGCTTTTGAATTTTTAAACGAAACCGATTTTCCAACAACACGTCACGAAAACTGGAAATATACCCGTTTGGCGCGCATTGCGAACTTGCGTTTTGATCAAACTGACGAAAGTAAAATCGATACGTCTTTACGCATTTGTGCTGAATCTTTACAATTCGTTTTTCAAAATGGAAACTTAATTCAGCAGCCTGAAAATCTTCCAAATGGCTTAACTGTAAAAAGCATTCAAGATTGTTCTGCTGAAGAATTAGCGAATGTTTCAACTGAATTAACAACGTTTGAAGCACTGAATTTAGCGTATGCAAGTAATGGTTTGTTTATTCAAATTGCAGCTAAAACGAATCTTGAACAAGTAATTGAAATCATTCACTACACTACTGGAAATGAATTTGTTGCATTGAGAAACGTTATTCAAACTGGTGCGCTTTCGAAAGCGGAAATCATTTTGAATTATTTGTCTGTAGAAGAAAGTAATTCATTGGTAAATGTGGTTACAGACGTTGAAGTGGGGGCAGGAGCGCATTTGACTTTACACAAAATCCAAGCGGAGGCAGGAACAAATTTCCACGTTTCAAAAGAAAATATCAAACAAGACAAAGATTCCAATTTCACACTTCACACAACGACTTTGAACGGAAACTTTGTGCGCAATGACGTAAATGCAGCTGTAAACGGTCAAAATTGTGAAACAAATCTTTACGGCGCTTACATTTTAAACGGTACGCAACACGTAGATAACCATACAGTTATCGATCATAAAGTAGCGTATTGTTTGTCGAATGAATTGTACAAAGGCGTAATTGACGACAAAGCTACAGCAGTATTTAACGGGAAAGTTTTCGTGCGCAAAGACGCTCAAAAAATCAATGCTTTTCAATCGAATGCAAATGTGTTAATGAGCGACGATGCCACTGTAAATTCAAAACCTGAATTGGAAATCTACGCAGACGATGTGAAATGTTCCCATGGTTCGACAACAGGTCAATTAGATGAAGAAGCAGTTTTCTACTTGCGTGCAAGAGGAATTTCTGAAAAATCAGCTCGTAATTTGGTGGTTAGTGCCTTCGTAAACGATGCTTTAGAAAAAACCGAAAACGAAGAAGTTCTTGCTTACATTTATTCGTTGGTGAAAGAACGATTTGGGTGGGAGTTTTGATGGTGAATATTTGAGGTATTTTATTTGTTTGATCGTAAAAGGTGTTTTTTTAAATTCACTTTTATTAGCTAAAAACTTATAGTTGTTTGTCTTAATGATATACAATCAAATCCACTTCAATTTATAATTCTTAATTTTCCAATTAGTCTTTTTTTCCATTAACACTTCTTTAACAAATGCCTCTAATTATTTGAAATATAGCGCTATAAGTTGTTTTGTTTCTCAAAAACACTATATTTATTTCAAAAATCAAGGCTATAAAACTTTTTATTCGGAATTTTGGCACGAAAATCGGATTGACCTTTCAACTTAATTACCTTATTATGAAATAAGCCATAATGAGATTCGTCACAAACAAGTATGAATTTAGTTGGCGATTCCATATGACAGTTAAAAAAAAATTAAACACATATGAAAAATTTCTACATTGTTCTCGTTCTTTGCTTTAGCTTTTTCCAACTTCAAGCCCAAAAAGTAGATTACGACAATACCTCCAAATGGTTTATGGGTTTCAATATCGGAGGAACTTGGAACACAACCGATGTTAAAAATCAAACTTCAACAGGTTGGGGATTGGTTTTAGGAAAATCTTTCAACTACAATTATGGTAGTGTCATTTCATTTGACTTACGAGCGCGCTACTTACGTGGAATGTGGTACGGTCAAGATAACGACACCACTTCTTTGCTGAATTATACAGGAACAGCCTTAAATGATTATACAAATGTAGATGGTAATACAGGTCCAGGTTTTACTGTAAATAATTTCCAAGCGGACGTTCATAGAGTGGCCTTAGAATTGGCTTTGCATTTAAATTCAATTAGAGAACGCTCAGGTTGGGATCCATATATTTTTGGTGGAGTTGGGTTAACTTTTAATCAAACGTTTGGCGATTTGTTAGATCAAAATGGCAGCCAAGGAATCTATGATTACAGCTCAATGTTGGCAAATGGTTCACTTGCACCTCAACTATCTTCCAATCTAGATAAAATCTATGATTCTCCGCTTGATGGAAGTACAAACGCTTACAAAGCCTATTTTATGCCTAGCCTTGGTTTTGGTTTAGGTTATCAAATTGGTAAACGCGTTTCTTTAGGTTTAGAGCACAAAACAACTTTCACACGTGGCGATGATTTTGATGGTTTCGTTTCTACAACCCCTAGATTAAAAAATGATTTATACCATTATACTTCCCTTTACTTAAATTTTAGATTTAGAACAAGAGGAAATGGTAACACTACAACACCAACAGATGGCACCAATAGCACTGGAAATATTAATAACTTCAATACCAATTGTCCAGCTCCAGTTATTTCCTTCAATTCACAAAACAACCTTGTGGTTAATTTTCCACAATTTAAATTAGATGCCTCTGTAACCGAATTACAAAATGCACAAAACGTAACGGTTTACAATAACTTAAATCAGATTGTACCTTCCAATTACAATACAGTTACGAAGAGAGTTACTGCCGATCTTGTTTTAGTTGAAGGTGTGAATACCATCACCATAAAAGCGCAAAACAATTGTGGAACAGATACAAAAACGTTCACGGTAACCTATAATCCTTGTGTTGCTGCAAAAGTTACTTTCACAAATCCAGTGCAAGTTACGACTGTAAAAAATGCAAACTTCACGGTTAATGCAATCATTAATAATGTTGCAAATGTTGCTAACATTCGTTTTTATGAAAATAACATTCAAGTTAATGCGTTCAGTTTTGATCCCATTTCAGGATTGTTTACAAGTAATGTATTGCTAATACCGGGTCTAAATACCTTTAGAATTGAAGCAACTAATCTTTGTGGAACAGTTACTTCTTCAGCTTCTGTTTCTTTCGATAATTGTGTAACCCCAACTGTGCAATTAATTACTCCAAGTGCAACAGGAACTACTACAAGTAATGCGAACATAACCATTCAAGCCTTTCTGAAAAATGTGCTTTCCAATCAAAATGCGACATTGACGCAAAACGGAGTACAAGTGACAAATTTCACTATCACAAATGGTCAATTGATTTTCCCAACTACCTTAGTTAACGGTATCAATACTTTTACTATTACGGTAACTTCCTCTTGTGGAAATGCAACTGAAACATTCAACATCAATTATCAGAATTGTGCTGCGCCAGTAGTTACTGTTACTAATCCAGTGAATAATACAACTCTTAACACAGCAGCATTGGTTTTCAAATCGCGCATTGATAATATTGCAGGAAAACAAAATGCTTCGTTGAAATTAAATGGTATTGACATTACGAATTTCACTTACAATGCGACAACAAAATTGGTACAAGCTTCCTTGCAATTACAGCCTGGAATGAACGTAATTACTTTGGGTGCAATCAATAATTGTGGAAGTGATATCGAAACAATTTATGTAAACTACGACAATTGTATTGCGCCAAATGTATTGATAGCAAATACAAATACAACTGTTACTAACGCAGCTTTTGTTTTAAATGCAACACTTCAAAACATGGCGGATGCACAAGGAATTTCTTTGACACAAAATGGAAATCCAGTTAATTTCAATTATTTTAATTCGCAGTTAACAAGTGCACTTACACTCGTTCCAGGAAACAACACCTTTGTTTTAACAGCTACAAAAGCATGTGGAACATCTTCTAAAACTTTAGTTATAAATTATAATAATTGTGTTGCTCCAAGCGTCTTTATTTTGAATCCAACAGCAAGTGGATCAGTTGTGAATGCAAGTACTCTAGCTTTCAAAGCATCTGTAACGAATATTTCGAATGCACAGCAAATCGTTTTAAAACAAAACAACCAAGTTATTCCATTCAACTACAATAATGGTTTGATTGAAGCGAATGCAACTCTTTCAAATGGTGTAAACAATTTCCAAATTACAGTTACAAATGCATGTGGAACGGACACTAAATCAACATCAATAAGTTTTGTGAATTGTACGCCGCCATCCATTGCGATTGTTAGTCCAGTAATGAATAATACAACGATTAATTATTCACAATTTCAATTTAAAGCAACAATTTCAGGTTCAACAAACGCGCAAGCAGTAGGTTTGAAAGTTAATGGTCAAGATGTAACTTTCAACTTAGCAAGTTCGGTTTTAACAGCTAATTTGAATTTAGTTCCAGGAGTCAATTCAATCATCGTTTCAGCTTCTAATTCTTGCGGCACAGTTATCGAAACTTCAACAATTAATTATGACAACTGTATTCAACCTTCAATTCAGTTCAACGGAATTACGAATACTACACAAACGGTTACTAATCCAAATTTCAATGTTTCAGCTACTATTGTTGGAATTCAGTTGGCTTCAAATATTTCTTTCACACAAAATGGTCAAAGTAAATCGTTTAATTTCTCTAATTCTAATTTTACTGCTAATCTTCAATTAGTTGAAGGATTGAATACGATTACTTTAACTTCAACAAATTCGTGTGGTGTTGCTATCAAAACGTTAAACATCACTTTGAATACCTGTGTTCCTCCATCTGTTTCTTTTGTAAATCCAAGTGCTTCAGGTTCTACGGTTGCAACAGCAGCTTATAATTTCAAAGCAACAGTTCAAAATATAGCAAACGTTCAAGGAATTTCATTAAAACAAAACGGTGCAACGATTTCTAACTTTAGTTTCGTAAATGGACAAATTGCTGCGAATGTAACTTTACAAGCAGGATTGAATACGTTCACGGTTGTAGCTACAAATGCATGTGGAGTTGCTACCGAAACTACTTCGATAACTTTGAATAATTGCGTTCCTCCAACGGTTGCGTTTATAAATCCAAGTGCTTCAGGTTCTACGGTTGCAACAGCAGCTTATAACTTCAAAGCAACAGTTCAAAATATAGCTAACGCTCAAGGAATTTCATTGAAACAAAACGGTGCAACAATTTCTAACTTTAGTTTCGTAAATGGACAGATTTCTGCAAATGTAACTTTACAAGCAGGATTGAATACGTTCACGGTTGTAGCTACCAATGCATGTGGAGTTGCTACCGAAACAACTTCGATAACTTTGAATAATTGCGTTCCTCCAACGGTTGCGTTTGTAAATCCAAGTGCTTCAGGTTCTACGGTTGCAACAGCAGCTTATAATTTTAAAGCAACAGTTCAGAATATTACAAGTGCTCAAGGAATTTCATTGAAACAAAACGGTGCAACAATTTCTAACTTTAGTTTCGTAAATGGTCAAATTTCTGCGAATGTAACTTTACAAGCAGGATTGAATACGTTCACGGTTGTAGCTACAAATGCATGTGGAGTTGCTACCGAAACAACATCAATTACTTTTGACAATTGTGTTCCACCGACCGTTAATTTCACTAATCCTTCCACAAGCGGCGTGACTGTTTCTCGACCAAGTTTTAATTTAGAAGCAGTGGTTCAAAATATGCCAAGCACTAATGGTATTTCATTTAGTCAAAATGGCACTACGCTTTCTAACTTTACTGTGAATAACAATCAACTTAGCTCAGCAGTAACGCTACAAGATGGACTGAATACTTTTGTGATTGTTGCAACGAATACTTGCGGAACGGCAACACAAACAATAACTGTCAATTATAGTAGTTGTGTAACTCCTGTAGTTGCTATAACTAATCCTTCCAATGGAGCAGCAGCGGTGTCAACAGCAGGATATAATTTCACAGCAACAATTCAAAATATCACTTCTGCACAAGGAATTTCGTTAAAATTGAATGGAACAACAATTTCAAATTTCACTTTTGCAAATGGAAACGTCCAAGCAAATGTTACCTTAACACCAGGATTAAACACTTTTGTTTTAACCGCAACAAACGCTTGTGGAACAGTTATGGATACAAAAACTATTACATTCAATAATTGTGTTCCTCCAACAGCATCTATCACTTCACCAAGTGCAAATGGCACAACTGTTTCTTCAGCTGGGTATAATTTCACAGCAACAGTTCAAAACATTACGTCAGCACAAGGAATTTCTTTGAAACTGAATGGAACAACGATTTCTAATTTTACTTTCAATAATGGAACTGTCCAAGCGAGTGTGAACCTTCAAGCAGGATTAAACACCTTTATACTTACTGCAACAAATGCTTGTGGAACCGTGACGGATACAAAAACAATTACATTTAACAATTGTGTTCCGCCAACAGCATCTATTACTTCACTAAGTGCGAATGGAACAACTGTTTCTTCTGCTGGGTATAATTTCACAGCTACAGTTCAAAATATTACATCAGCACAAGGGATTTCATTAAAATTGAATGGTACAACGATTTCTAACTTTACGTTTAACAATGGAACAGTTCAAGCAAATGTGAATTTAGTTCCTGGATTAAACACTTTTGTTTTAATAGTAACAAACGCTTGTGGAACTGCTACAGAAACTCAATCAGTTACATTTAATAATTGTGTTGCGCCAACAGCTGTTATTAATTCACCAAGTGCAAATGGAACGACAGTAAACGCAAGTGCTTACAATTTCACAGCTAGCGTTCAAAACATTACTTCTGCGCAAGGGATTTCTTTGAAATTGAATGGAAATACTATCTCAAACTTCACTTTCGCAAATGGAAACATTCAAGCAAATGTTACCTTACAAGAAGGTCTAAATACCTTTGTTTTGATTGCAACGAATGCGTGTGGAACTGTAACTGAAACAAGAACAGCAATTTATGCATGTCAACTTCCGACAATTGTTTTTAACCCTACGATTTCAAGAGGTTCTACTTTGACTTATTTCTTTTCAGCAACTGTTACAAATGTACCAAGTCAACAAGGAATTAATTTCACATTGAATAATGCACCAGTTACAGATTACACGTATCAAAGTGGAAACATTCAAACTACTTTAACTTTGCAAAATGGTGCAAATACAGTTAGAATCACGGCAACAAACTTATGTGGAACGGCAACAAGAGATACTGTAATTAACTTTGGATCTTGCGATGCCCCTGTAATTAATTTTGCAAGTCCTTCTGCTGCAGGAACAACCGTAAATGCTCAAAGTTTTAGTTTTAACGCAAATGTTGACAATATGACAAGTGCGCAAGGAATTACTTTGAAATTGAACAATGTTTCTATATCAAACTTAAACTATTCAAATGGAACAATTCAGAAAAATGTTACGCTTCAACCAGGATTAAACACCTTTGTTTTGTCAGCGGTTAACAATTGTGGGAATAGCTCAGAAACTATCACTGTCAATTATGTTAATTGTATTGCACCAACAATTGCTTTTGTCAAACCAGCAACGAATGCATCTACCGTAACAAATGCTTTATATAATTTTTCAGCAGCAATCGCCAATGTAACCAACCCTCAAGGAATTGGTCTGCAGTTAAATGGTGTGAATATCGCAGCAAATTTCTCCAATGGATTATTGCAAGCAACTGTAACTTTACAACCTGGGAATAACACATTTACTGTATCTGCAATCAATGAGTGTGGAAATGCTAATCTTTCAACAACCTTGATTTATCAAAATTGTATTGCTCCAGTGATAAACAACACCACAAGTCCAGCATCAGGTTCAACAACTTCCAATACAAGTTTGAGCGTAAGTGCTGTAATCCAAAACTACACGCCAGAAACTGTTGTTCAAGTGAAAGTAAACGGAAATGTGGTTAGTGCCTACTCCAATAATAATGGTATCATAACCGGTAATCTACCTTTACAAAATGGAATGACAACGCTAGAGATTAGTGCTACAAATGCTTGTGGAACAGATACAGATGTTTATACTATTACAAGATGTAAACCATCAACTTTTTCATTGATTAATCCAGCTGCAAGAAATTCAACAGTAAGCACACCAAATCAAGTAATTCAATTCAATTTGTTCAATGTGGATGCGCAAACAGCCATTAACATTTCACAAAACGGAACTCCAAATAACAATTTCTCTTTAAACGGACAAACTGTTGTTGGAAATGTAACCTTAGTTCCTGGTGTAAATACTTTCACTATTTCTGTGGTAAATGCATGTAATCAATTATCTGAAACAATCACGATTAATTACATTACTTCTACCTCACCGAATACACCTTCTAATACGTCGCCGAATAGTCCGCCAAGCAATAACAATCGTGGGGAACCAAACCCATCAAATGAAAACAATAACGGAGGTCAACGCGTGAATAACGGTGGAAAAGTTAACGCTACGCCAAGTAAAGATGATGGTAAGATTAACAATGGTGGGAAAACGCCTTCAAATAGTGGGACAGTAACAACGCCTCCAAAGAATCCAACTTCAACACCATCGCCAACGGTCACTAAGCCAGCAGCAACAAAAGTGAATACGGACACAAAAGGGACTACTCCCACGGTAAAAGACCCTAAGAAAGTGGAAGCAAAACCCACAGAAAAAGAAGGTACTAAAGGCGTAGAAACACCGAAACCAAAAACCGAAATTAAACCACAGATTAAAGGAGGAGGCAGATAGCCTCCTTTTTTCGTTTGAAATAGTGTTATTTATACATTTCTTTCTATCTTCGCAAACTTAAATTTTTTGAGAAATGGCATTAATAGGAAAAATACGTTCAAAATCAGGTTTATTAGTTGGAGTTATAGGACTCGCTCTTTTATCATTTATTTTGTCCGACTATAAAAATATGTTTGGTTTCAGCGAAGGAGCTTACGGAATTGGAACTGTTTTCGGTGATAAAATAGATGCAAACAAGTATTCAATGACAAGCCAACGCGTACAAGATCAAGAAAGATCGCAAGCAGAACAAAGTCAAAAACCTTTCGGAGAGCAAGAAATGGAAGCTGCAAGTGATAAAGCTTGGAATTTTATGGTTGATTCTACCATCCTTGCTAAAGAATATGAGCAATTGGGAGTAAGTGTTTCTGAAAGAGAGTTCAATGCTTATTTAATGGCAACTGACGGATTCAATGTATTGCAAGATTTAGCTCAATTTTTTACTGACTCGTTAACAAATACCATCACTGACGCTTCAACAATTGCTGGTAGAACTAAACTTCAAAACACCATCAATCAGTTAAAAACAAGTAAAGAACCACAAGCAAAACAACAGTGGGAAAACACAAAACAATATTACACAGATAGAAGAAAACAAGAGAAATATTTCGCTTTGTTAAATCAAGGAGTGTATGTAACTAAATTAGAAGCAGAGCAAGAGTATTACGGTCAGAAAGAAATGAAAAGTATTTCTTTCGTGTTGAGAAGATACACAGAAATCAATGATGAAGATGTAAAAATCAGCGATGCAGAATTAGAAAAATACTACGAAGAGCATAAAGACGATAGCAAATATCGCGTTAGATCTGATGCTAGAGAAGTGAAGATGTTTGATGTTGTAATTGCTCCATCAAGAAAAGATTCGGTTACTTTCAATAGAGATTTATCAAAATTAAAAGCCGATTTTACAAAAACAACAAGTGATTCTCTTTTTGTACTGAAAAACAGTGACGCTAAAATGTATTTCGGTGACAAACGTGCAACTGCTGTTCCTGAAGGTCATCCGAAAGCTGAGCGTTTCCAAACTTACCCAAGAGATTACGATACGATTTTCAAATTAGCAAGTGTTGGTCAAGTTGTTGGCCCATACATGAACAAGGAAAACGTAATTATCTCTAAAGTGATTGGGTTTACACCTTCTAGCTTAAAAGCACGTCACTTATTGATTTCAACAAATGGTTCGAAAGATGAAAAAGTGATAGCTGCTAAAAGAAAAACAGCTGATAGCTTATTAAAAGTAATCAACAAAGACAATTTTGCTGAGTTAGTTGCAAAACACACAGAAGATCCAGGGTCTAAAACAACAGGTGGATTGTATGAAGATTTCTTAGAAGGTGAAATGGTTGCTGAATTTGGTGGATTCTGTGCTACTGCTCCGATTGGTAAAATTGGAATCGTAAAAACAGATTTCGGTTTCCACATCATTGAAGTAATGGATAGAGGAGCTTCTAAATTCCCATTAATTGTTTCTGTTTCTAAAGTATTTAAAGCTTCTGAGGAAACGATTGCAAATAAGGAAAGTGAAGTAAATAGTATTCTTTATAAATTGGATGCTAAAATTTCTAAAGAAACAGACAATGTTAAGAAAGTAGCTTTATTTGATACAATCGTAAGAAAAGCAAACTATTTCGCTCGTCCATTGGCATTGGAAGATAACAATCCTCGTGTTTATGGATTCACAACAACTTTGGCTGCTGATAAAATTTTAGAGCTTGCTTATTCTGAAAACGTTGCTGTAGGTTCTTTGACTTCTTACCCAATTAAAGACAAAGACAAATACGTTATCGCAATGGTAACTTCGATTAAAGAAAAAGGTACGCCTAAGTTTGAAGATGTTCGTTCACAAATGGAGCGCGATTTAAGAGAAGAGAAAAAAGCGAAACGTTTGATGAATCAAATGGCGAAAGGTAAAAAGTTAGAAGACCTTGCTAGAAAAGGAAATACAACTGTAATGAACGCTGAGGTAACTTTCAGCAATCCTCAAATCATGGGTGCAGGATATGAGCCAGAAATAATTGGTACTCTTTTCTCAGCTGCTATCAAAGATGGAAACAGAACTTTGCCTTTGAAAGGGAAAACGGGAGTTTATGTTATCAAAGTAGTTAAAACAACGAAAGCACCAGCTGCTGCTAATTATAAAATCGAGAAAGATCAAATGCTATCGAATTTGAAAAATAGCATGCAAGGTCAAATCATGGGTGGTTTAAGAAAAGCTGCTGATGTAGTTGACAATAGAAAACTTAACAACTTAAGAATAAGATTATAAATCATTTCATTGTATCTCTACAATGTTAAAATCTGAAATAAGAGCCCTTTTCAAAGAAAAACGAAAAGGGCTTTCTTTTTTTGAATTAAATCGTCGCTCAACGCAACTTACGCAACTTATTGTTGCACAATTCGAGTTCAAAAATAAACATGTAAGTATCTTTTTACCAATTGAAAAACAAAAGGAATTTGATTCTTATCCGTTGTTGGAAGAATTGATTGTTCGGGGAGCGATACCAGTTATTTCAAAATCAAATTTTGAAGATTCGAGCTTGACATTATACAAGTATGAAAACGCTTCACAGTTGGAAGTAAATTCTTTTGGAATACCTGAGCCTAAACATGGGTCAATAGTGCCTGAAATCGTTTTGAATTTCGTTTTTGTGCCACTTTTAGCAATTGATAAGAATGGTCACAGAGTTGGTTATGGAAAAGGTTTTTATGACAAGCTATTAGCCAAGTGCCATCCCGATTGTCTTTTTATAGGAATTAGTTTGTTTGATGAATTTGTAGAGATTGAAGATTTAAATCCTTTTGACATTTCATTACATGCTTGTTTTACTCCCAATCATTACTATGAATTCAGATAATAAAAACCAAGGACGTTATCATCTTTTGGCAATTTTCTTGATTCCCATTAATTTGATGGCTTTATTTCTTTTTGAATCAATCGGATTAAAAATCGGGATTCCAGCTGTTAGTATAATTATAACCTACTTTCTTTTGAAGAAATGATTTTTCTTGGATGTTAACACATAATCTCAGGTTAATAAATCTCAATAGCTATTTTCTATTTTCTTATCTAAATCCCTTGAATTATGAAATAATAAATGGGCATTCCTAAGGTGATATTGAATGGGAATGTGACGCCAAGCGCCATTGGGATATACAATCCAGGGTCGGCTTTGGGTGCAGCTAAACGCATCGCAGCTGGAACGGCAATGTAAGAAGCACTCGCAGCAAGAATTGCAAATATGAATCGGTTACCAATTTCTTGCGTAACAAATTGACTTAAAAATGCCACCATACACCCATTTATTAGAGGAATCAGTATAGCAAAGAAGAATACAAACTTTCCATTTTGTCGAAAGGCTGAAAAACGTTTTGCTGTCGTCATTCCCATTTCTAATAGGAAAAGCGCTAAAAATCCTTTGAAAATGTCAGTAGTAAATGGCTTAATATCTTC